>CAZBXS010000091.1:0-5601 GCA_964495955.1 uncultured Faecalibacterium sp. | reverse complement strand
TACTTCATTTTTTGTAGGCTCTTATTTGGTTACCCCAATGTTTATTATAGAGCCTTCAAATTCAAACGCCCGACCATCACCTCACGGTGACAGTCGGGCGTTTGTTTACCCTCTCGCTGCTTCCAACGCTTTTGCCAGCTGGTCGGGGCAGGAGGTGCTCTTAAATCCGCATCTAATTCCCTCAAGTCTGTCGATTGCTTCGTCGACTTTCATTCCTTCGACAAGTGCCGAAATTCCTTTTGTGTTGCCGTTGCAACCGCCGTCAAATTCGACTTTTTTGATTGTGTCGCCGTCGAGTTCGACCCTGATTTCTCTTGAACATACGCCCTTTGTTTTATAAACGAACATAAATTTTTACCTCAATTCCTTTGTTTTTTATATAATAATACTTTTTTCTTTGTCTGTCAATTACGCCAAAATGTACAGCAGTGCGAACATCAAGACGTCGTCCGCTCCCTCTTTGCCCAAAAGCATTAAAAGCGGCAAAAGTAACGCTCGATCGCTGTCCAAGGCAAAAAGCGGTCGGCTTTTCGGCGGTTGCGAATTTTTACTTTTTTCGTTACAGGCGACGGCATTTTCGCACTTTTCACCGTTTGCGGACTGACGGTTTTCTATCTTGTTTTCCTGTACCTGTGAGTGAGATTTCGAAGAAAGTTCGTCCGTGTCGGTATTTTTCCCGTTTTCGTCGGCGTTGTTTTTTTCATCGTTTTCGGGCAGTCGGTCGGGCGTCGGGTCGTCTCTGAGCGTCAAACGTGCCCTCTCCTGCATCTCACGCACTCGCCGTATCGCCTGATCTTGCATTTTCACAAGGTCGCTGTAGGAATATTCCGTCATAAGCTCCCTCCTTTCAAAAGTCCCGAATCTTTAAGTACAGGCAAAATGTCTATGAGCTTTATAATTCGTACCGCCTCGTCCGCACGCTTTCTTTTTTCCGGCGAAAGCATGGGTTTGAGTGCCGATATGAGTTGACAGCGTGGGTCGTTTCCCGTGTTTCCGAGTTTTGACATAAGCCCTGCAATGTTTCCCAAAGCGCCGAAGTCTATTGGGTTTTGTTCCGTTTCGGCTGAAGTTTTTGTACTTTCAAGTGGGTACGATGCGATCGGTTTTTCGCTTGCGGTAGGCTGTTTGAGTGTATCCGCATTCGCCTGTACGGAATTATCGGACATCAAGGACTTGGCAATATTTTGCAAGTTTTCCATATCCTGCGCATTTAGCGATGACAAAATTTCGCCGATATCCATTATCCCTCACCGCCCGTAAGTTTGTTTAAAAGATTTCGTGCCTGCTGACTTGAAAGGAGCTTTTCGATAAGTTCGGGGTCAGAAAGCACTTTGTTTACTGTCTGTGCCTGCGACGGCGTAAGGTTACGGTTGATAAAGTCGTCGACAGCCTTGGGGTCGTCGGGTTTATTGTCCTGTATTTTCGAGATAAGCTCATTAAGTGTACGGTTATCCATTGAAATCGCCTCTTTCTAATGCTATAATAAGGTAGATAGTATATAATGTATAATACAGCTTATATAATTTATTCTTTAAAGGGGAGAAATATGTATGAGGATACTTGTACTTTCCGACAGTCACGGCGACCGATATAACGTCTTGCGTGTACTTTCACTGCACCCGGAAGCCGATTATATTTTTTTCTTAGGCGACGGCGAAAACGATATAAAACCGTATGTTCAAAAGCACCCCGAAAAAAATTTCGTCTTGGTCAAAGGTAACTGCGACTTTGGGAGTGATTTAAACGAATGCGAAGTCGTGTCCGTGTCGGGCAAAAAAATATATCTCACTCACGGTCACCGAGAGCTTGTCAAGTACGGGACAGAGATGCTCGACTACAGCGCAAGAGAAAAAGACGCACAGATCGCCCTGTACGGTCACACCCACATTCAGAAAGTCGAATACTGTAACGGACTTTATATTTTCAACCCCGGAAGTTTGCGAGAAAGCTGTTACGGAATGGTCGACATAACTTCGCAGGGCATAATGTGCATACCGGCACACATCGGTTAAGCTGACGAGAATCGAACACAACACGCCCAAAACGCAACATTTCACGCACCCTCGAACATTTTTTGCCTTGAAATACGTCAGTATTCCTTCGGCAAAGAAATGCCCGATTGCACGCAAACTGTTGCGTTTTGGGTGCGAAGCAGTTTTTTAAGGATAGATTTTCGTCAAGGCAAGGCGGAAACCGCAAGCAAGGCTTCCGCCTTGCGAGGATTTCCAACGCAGTATTGGCGGAAATATGCCTTAAAAAACCGTATTGTGTTCGATTCTCGTTAGCTTAAGCTGACTTAGTTTGTTATAATTGTAAACATTTAAAATAAAAATTGAAATTCGTTCTATAAGGTGATAAAATAAATCAACATAAGTTTTCAAGGAGGTATTTAACTTGGACGATTTTGAAAAGATGTCATTCGACGCCGACGAACTCAACGAAGAAGCTGAGAATTACGGCGAAGAAGTCAATGAAGAGGTTGACACTTACAACGAAGAAGTCGACGGCGGGGAGAGTACAGGTGAATATGTACAAAACACCGAAGATGACGGACTGTATGAAGAACTCGAAAACATAAGGGAAATGTTCCAAACGGAGCTTGACAACGAGACACGCATATATCTTGCCTCAGGTGACGCACAGGACTGTGACGACACAGCCGACAGCGATAAAAGAGAA
Source organism: uncultured Faecalibacterium sp. (assembly GCA_964495955.1). Lineage (GTDB taxonomy): Bacteria > Bacillota > Clostridia > Oscillospirales > Acutalibacteraceae > UBA6857. Next base: position 2,922 of record CAZBXS010000091.1, on the reverse strand, counting down.
GAAAATGAGAACGCAATAAGCGAAGACATGCTGTGTGAATGTTGCGGAGAAAAGCTGCGTGATTTAAGCGAGGGTGAAGATTATCCTTATTGCGAGGACTGCAAAAATATCATGCGTTCCTATCCTATCGGCATAAAAGGTATTTTGGCACTGATTTTGGCTATAGTTATAGGACTTTCGTCTTTGATGCTCAACTTCAGCGCTAACGCCGAAATTCTCGATAAGGCAGTCACCGCCAAAAGTGCCGTAACTTCGGGAAAGCTCTATACGGGACTTTATACTTATTATAATGCCTTAAATTCTCTCGGAACTTCGAATGTACCGAAAAAGGTCATCGCCGAACTTTCGAAAGTTTTGGCTCAGCTTAACGACTATAACAGCGCCGTTTCACTTGCAGAGCAGTACGGACTTGAGGGTTCACGCTATTCGTTCATTGAAGATTACAGAAGAAAGAACGATACCGTCAATGCGATAGAAAACATAATCTATGAACCGCTCTCATCAAGCGAAACGAGCGAAAAGGACGCAGAGGGACTTTGCGATACTCTCGAAGCACTCAAAAATGACAGCGAAAACGATTACGATAACTACTATATTGATTATTACAAATACGTAGTTAAAAACACCCTCGGCGTTGACAAAGAGACAGTCTACGAAGACCTTCTCAAAATAGACGAGACCTATCCTAACGAGTGGGTGCATGTCTATGACCTTTGTGACATTGCGGCAAAACTCGGAAAAGTCGAAGACGCCGAAAAGTACTTCAGAAGACTTGAAAGCAACAACAGCGAAGAAGTGACGGCGTATGCGTGCTATGCGAACGTGTACCGTTTCTGTGACGAACCGGATACGGAAAAAATGCTCCATATAGTCGAAGACGGCGAAGAAGCACAGGGCAGCTTCAGCTTTGCCGGCTCCGCTAACCTTTACAGAATAAAGGCGGTGGCCTATCTTCTCCAAGGCGACAACAAGAGTGCGTACGAAGCGGCAAGCGAAATGTACACAGTCGTCACAAACAACAGCTATTCTGTAAACAATCTTTTCCCCTGCCTTTACACTTACGCTTTAGCAAGTTATCTTGCAGGAGAACAGGACAGCTACGACGAAGTCGTCAGCCTTTTGAAATATAACGGCTACGATATGTCGCAACAGGTTCTCAGCGTTATAAACGGCGATATGACCGCCGAGGAAATATTAACCGACGAGGAGGGTGACCTTGCATGACAACAATTTATATAATTACCCGTTTTTTGACATTCCCCGGCGCTGTAATAAGAGCGTTTTGGGAACAGGTCATCTGCCGTATACACAAATCCGGCGTCGAAGATAACAGATATTTAAGACAGGATGAAATGTGCTCCCACGTCGAACACGAACTTATGAAAACAGCAGGCAGTGCGTTTGCGGTGTGCTTCGTTCCGATGATTTTACAGCTTTTGCTTGCATTCTTTGTTGCGACACCGGCGGCGTTCGATATACTCTATCTCGGTTCGTTTTCTTTCCCGAAAGGAGTACTTGATATCATCTGCCTCTGGCTCGGCTTTTCGCTTGTTGTCAATTGCTTCCCGTCAGTCGAGGACGCAATTAACATGACAGATAAACTTTATTTCGGAAAAGCGAATGTATTTCAAAAGATAATCTTTTCACCCGGTGCCGTTATATGTTATCTCGGAGCGTACATTGAGCGTTACTGCGTAACATTCCTTTCAAGTGCGATACTTATGGTAGTTTTTGCCGTAATGCTGTAAAATCGCAAGGGTGCACAAACTAACAAACAAAACAGTTTCGAATTCAAACCCACCTGTCTGCCTATAAGGCAGACAGCTCTCTGTGGTTCGCTTTGCTCACAATGAAATATCGCCTACGGCGATGTGAAATTTGCTTCGCAAGTGAAATATTGCTTCGCAATGTGAAATATTCACCTTCGGTGAATGTTGTGGGCGGGGCACCCGCACCCGAATGTAAAGGTGTTTCGTGCGAAGCACGAAACACCCAAAATCCTCCCTCATGTTTGAGGGAGGTGGCACGACGCAAGTCGTGACGCAGGGAGAAGAAGTAGGAATAGATGAGACTGATTTACATTCGCAGAGATTGAAAGTCAGCACCCTAAGGCTCCCTTGTGTAAAGGGGCTGTCAGCGTAGCTGACTGAGGGATTGCGGACGCAAAGCCGATTACCAAAGGAGCACAAACTAACAAATACAACAATTTCGAATTCCGAATTCCGAAATTCGAATTCAAAAGAGGGGATACATATGCAATCACTTAGATATTTATACCGAATAGGACGTGGGCCGTCTTCGTCACACACAATGGGGCCCGACAAGGCGGCGTCACGTTTTCTTGCCATGTACCCGGACGCCGAAAAGTACAAAGTAATCCTGTACGGCTCATTGGCGAAAACCGGACGGGGACATATGACCGACGCTATACTAAAAGAAGCGTTCGACGGCAAAAATTGCGAAATAGTACTCGACACAGTCACCGATACGCCCGAACACCCGAATACAATGGATTTTACGGCGTACCGAAACGGCGAGGAGTACATCAAAAGATTTTACAGTATCGGCGGCGGAGAGATACTCATGCAGGGCGAAAAAGAGCATGAAAGCGCCGAAATTTATGATTTAAACAAATTTTCCGATATATCGAAATACTGCCGTGAAAAAGAGATCCGCATTTGGCAGTACGTCGAGGAATGCGAGGGCGTCGAAATTTGGAGCTACCTCGAAAAAGTTTGGCAGACGATGCAAAACGCAATAAAAGAGGGTCTCGAAGCCGAGGGAATACTCCACGGCGGTTTGGGTACTCAGAGAAAAGCCAGATATCTTTTCCGTCAGCGTCACATCGACGAAAGCGAAGAGACGAAAGTAAACAGACTTGTCTGCGCCTACGCCTACGCTGTCAGTGAACAGAACGCATCG
>CAZBXS010000090.1:0-5687 GCA_964495955.1 uncultured Faecalibacterium sp. | reverse complement strand
ATACGGGCTTTTTGAAAATCTGTTCGGTGAGGTATCTTTCGTGCTCGGTTTGAAGATCACAACCCCAGAAAACTTTGTATTCGAATTTGTCGTTGTGTTCTTCGAGCATTTTTATTGCGTCTGTGTAACTTACTCTTGCAAAATCGGAGTTGGCAACAGCTGTCAGTCTTTCGATGAGACCCTTGTCGACAAACTGATTTAAAAAGGCTATATCCTGCTCGCAGTGCGCCATTACGTATTTAATAACGTACTTTATCATCGCTTCGGCAATGTCCATATTGTCTTTCAAGTCGGCAAAAGCTATTTCCGGCTCGATCATCCAAAATTCCGCAGCGTGTCTTTGTGTGTAAGATTTTTCGGCTCTGAATGTGGGGCCGAAAGTATATATCTTTCCGAAAGCCTGCGCCATGATTTCGCCCTGAAGCTGACCGGATACGGTCAACGACGCTTTCTTTCCGAAGAAGTCTTGGCTGTAGTCGATAGAACCGTCCTCATTTCTCGGCGGATTGTTCATATCAAGTGTTGTAACCTGGAACATCTCACCTGCACCCTCGCAGTCGCTACAGGAAATTATCGGCGTGTGAGCGTAGATAAATCCTTCATTTTGGAAGAACGAATGGATAGCGTAAGCGGCAACGGAGCGAACTCTGAACGCAGCAGAGTAAATATTCGTTCTCGGTCTGAGATGGGCAATCGTTCTCAAGTACTCAAGAGAATGTCTTTTCTTTTGAAGCGGGAAATCGGGTGTTGACTCGCCCTCTACCGTAACTTTTACGGCGTTAATTTCAAACGGCTGTTTCGCTTCGGGGGTCAAAATGAGGTTGCCCTCGACGATAACGGCTGTTCCGACATTGAGTTTCGCAGTTGCGGCGAAGTCCTCGACCTTGTCGCTTTCGTACACAACCTGTAAGCCTTTGAAACAGCTTCCATCGTTGATTTCCATAAAGCCTAACGCTTTCGAGTCACGGTTGGTTCTCACCCAACCGCAGACGGTTATCACACCGTCGGTATATTTTTCGGCATCTTGCCAGAGTTTTGAAATTTCTACTCTTTGCATAATTCTTCCTCCTATGTAAATGCGAGCATAAGTATACAGGTACAATTATACACCAAATTATCATGTAAAATCAATACAAATGGGGAATTATTTTGGGGTTTGTAGATTGGGGGAGGGCGGGTGGGCGTGACTGCGAAGCGGTACCTGCAAATGTGCAACGGCAAACTTACGGCTGTGTGATGAATATCATGCACATTTGCAGGTGCCCGAGCAGTCACATTGGGGCGAGATGAAAGCTAAAAATCAGCATTAAACCTCAAACGCAAAGGAAAGTGTGTCTCGCTGTCCTGCTTCCCATATCGCAAATTGTCCTCTGTTCCCCTATTACTACCTATTTTGTTATTTAAGTTTCTTCTTTCGGCGTGCGGGTTCCTACAACCGAAAACCGAGGGCATACACCCTCGGTTTCAACGTGCACTTTTCTACCGTACACATAATATAAGTTCCATATCAGTCAAAAAATCCGTTACTTCCGACAAATCGGTTTATGATTTTGTTTACAAAGTTGAGTAACTTCGTCAAAAGTTTCATCAAGAACGATTTCGTTTCTTCGTCTTTACGTTCTTCCTCTGTTTTGGGAACGGTCAGCTTTTCATAAATTGCGTTAAATCGTTCTTCGGCAAAAGTGTATTTTTCGCCGTCAACTATTGTTAATGAAAGCTGTTCTTCCAGCTCGGCTGTCGCTTCTTTCAGTTCGGCTGCGTCCTCCGGTGACACGTTCGTTAAATCAAGTCGCTTGGCATTGTTTATCTTAGATGTAATGTTCTTGGTAAATCTCGAATCGTTGAACTGCGGATACTCGTCCGGATAGGAATAAACGTCGGTGAAACTTTTGTCCCAAAGAAGCCGTACGGCGAGATTGATTATTACATCGCAACCGCCCGTTCTTTCGTGATTATGGTTATAGAAATAGAAAGTGTGATCGGGAAGAAGTCCCGTTGATGCGTCGACGATGTTGTACGGGTCAATGTGATTATGGGTCGGGTCGGAGCATGTGCCGTAGCTGTTCCCCTGCTGTGTGTAGCCGTCGGGGAGTTTTTTGCCGACTTTGGCGCTTGTAGCTCCTATGGAAGTTGACGAAAGCTGAATGATGCCGTCGGCGTTCACTTCGTCCCATGAATCGACTATCGGATAAAGAGAATGGTTATATCCGACGATATCGAAAAATTCGACACCGCTCTCTTTAAATTCGAGAATATTTTTTTGTACATTCAACTGAGCTTGATAGAAGCGGTCTGTCTGCTCACGGATAGTTGCCTTGCTGTCGTCCATGAGGTACTTTTCTCTCGCTATTGGGTACGACTCGGTCGGGATAAGTCCCCATATAGCCGTTGAATTGACAAGATATTCGCCTATTAGCTTATCTACTGCGATATCAAGTGTTTCGTTAAGTACATCTTTCGGTATAACACGGATTAAAAGGTCGATAATATATCCGAGCCATTCGTTATCTTCGCCCAAAAGCATCGGGAACATATAATCGTACAGTGCGTCGTCATCGTCGATGAAACCGTAAGCGTATATGTCACCTATGAGGTCAGAGCCGTCGGTTGCCGGTACGACATAGATAACTCGGTCTATATCGTCTTTAAGTTCGGGGTAGTATTCCATTACGGCGTTGAAAATCGAACCGCCTTGGCTTATCGGTACAACATTGACTTTGTCGTGACCGGTTTCTCTTTTTGCAGTCTCGATGAGATCTTTGACCTGTGCGGCAAGTCTCTCCATGTTGTCAAGTGAGGAGTACGAGAAGAAATAGAGATGATCCGCACCTGCGACATTTATATAATTATTAAGCGGTATGGCATTGAGTGCCCACGCCCTGTCGTGAGCGTTCATTCGGGCGATGCTCGTGGTGTACTTGACAGCCTGTATATTGTGGACAAAATTGCCGTTATCGTCGGACTTAACTCTCTCCAAGAGTGCTTCGCCGAGTACATCGCCTAACGCATTTGCGAATTCTTTTTGGTCGTCTTTTTGAGTGATGAGCGTCTTTGAAAGCGGTAAAAGAGCCTTTTTGACAGCGTCGATTACAACTTCCTGCGTGTCCATAAAGAACGGGCCCGTTCTGACATTTCCCTGTGAGTCGAGCATAAGTTCGCCGTTGTCATCGTAGCAAAGCACTTCGCTTTGAAACAGTCCCGGTATAACTACGGACGGACTTTTACCGCAGTTTCCGCCACAGGTTGTGTAAACTTCGGCTGATGCAAACAGCGACACTGTCGGTATCAGCAACAAAGTGCACAGTAGGATTGATATTAGTTTTTTCATAGTGTTCCCCTTTCGTTTTCGACTTTTTTGCGAAATATATTCAGCATTTACATTGTACACAGGAAAATTAAATTTTTCAATAGATTTAGTCAACATCTGTCAAAAATAAAGTCACAATTTTTAAAATTGCACTTGAAAACAGGAAATATTTGTGCTATAATTCTTAATGATAATGATTATCATTTTTATTTAGTGGAGGAATACTATGAAAATCACCGATGATATTTTTTACGCAGGGGTAAACGATCACAAAATCGACCTTTTTGAAGGTCAGTACGTAGTGCCCAACGGCATGGCTTACAACTCATATGTTGTAATGGACGAAAAAATCACCGTTTTCGATACAGTCGACGCCGCTTTTACTCACGAATGGCTCGATAACATCGCTTCTACCGTCGGCTCAAGAAAACCCGACTACCTTGTCGTACAGCACATGGAACCCGACCATTCCGCCAATATCGTCAACTTTTTGAAAGTCTACCCCGACGCAAAAATTGTCGGTAACAAAAAGACTTTTAACATGATGGAGCAGTTTTTCGGTCGTGATTTCAGCGATAATCAAATTATAGTTTCCGACGGTGACACGCTTTGCACAGGCAGGCACACTTTCAATTTCGTCTTCGCACCGATGGTTCACTGGCCCGAAGTTATGGTGACATACGATTCAACCGACAAAGTACTTTTTTCGGCTGACGGATTCGGAAAATTCGGTGCTTTGGATATCGAAGAAGATTGGGCGTGCGAAGCAAGAAGATATTATTTCGGCATTGTCGGAAAGTACGGTGCACAGGTTCAAAATCTTCTCAAAAAAGCCGCAACGCTCGAAATAGAACATATCTGCCCGCTTCATGGGCCGGTTTTAAGCGATGACCTTAGCTACTATCTCGGACTTTATAACACTTGGTCAAGCTATGATGTTGAAACCGAGGGTGTGGTTATCGCTTACACTTCGGTGTACGGCAACACGAAAAAGGCGGTCGAAAAGCTCGCCGAAATGCTGAAAAAGAAAGGCTGTCCGAAAGTCGTTGTCAACGATCTTGCCCGTTGTGACATGGCGGAGGCGGTCGAAGACGCTTTCAGGTACGGGAAAATAATTCTCGCAACCACGACTTACAACGCCGATTTATTCCCGTTCATGCGAACTTTCATTGACGAACTCGTCGAAAGAAACTTCCAAAACCGCACAGTCGGCATCATCGAAAACGGCTCATGGGCACCGCAGGTAGCAAAAATCATCAAGAGAAAATTCGAAAAATCGAAGAACATCACATTCAGTGACACATGCGTCAAAATCAAGTCCGCACTAAACGCCGAAAGCGAAGAGCAACTTGAGAAACTGGCGAATGAAATTTGTACCGAATACATCGCACAGTCAAACGACACCGCCGATAAAAACGACCTCACGGCGCTTTTCAACATCGGCTACGGACTGTATGTTGTCACATCTAACGACGGGAAAAAGGACAACGGTCTCATCGTCAACACCGTCACCCAAGTCACAAGTACGCCAAATCGAATTGCCGTCACGATAAACAAGGAGAACTACTCGCACCACATTATCAATCAGACCGGCAAAATGAACGTCAACTGTCTAAGCGTCGACGCACCGTTTTCCGTATTCGAAAATTTCGGCTTCAAAAGTGGCAGAGCCACAGACAAATTCGCCGACATAGCCGTTCATCGCTCGGACAACGGACTTGTATTTTTGCCCAGATACATCAACTCTTTCATGTCGCTTAAAGTCGAAGAATATGTCGATCTCGGAACTCACGGCATGTTCATCTGCTCGGTCGCAGAGGCACGTGTAATGAATGACAGAGAGACGATGACGTATACCTACTACCAGAAAAACGTCAAACCGAGACCCGACACGCAGGGCAAAAAAGGCTTCGTATGCAAAGTTTGCGGATACATCTACGAGGGAGACGAACTGCCGGAAGATTTTATTTGTCCGCTTTGCAAACACGGTGCGGCAGACTTTGAGCCAATTGGGATTTAAGTGGGTTGTAGTGGGTTTGCGTTTGAACCCCGCCTGCGAAGCAGGCGGGGCGGCGGCTGAGCGTACCCCCGTGCGCTCGCCGTAAGGCGTAGTGCTAAGGGGGTGCCCGAAGACGCCGCCTGCTGTAGAAAGTTGGGGTAAGCTGTAGAGTTTAGCTGTAGAAAGCCGAAATTAAAGCGTTGGGTAGTACTGTAAAAATTTCTGCTGTGTGCGATGCGTAAATGCAAGTCTCAGCTCAGTGTATTATAATTGAATATTGTAGTGAGTTCGATTCAGAACCCCGCCTGCGAAGCAGGCGGGGCGGTGTGCGACGCACCTCGAAGGTGCGAGCGAAAGCGAGCAGTCTGAGACGGTGCACGA
>CAZBXS010000089.1:0-5692 GCA_964495955.1 uncultured Faecalibacterium sp. | reverse complement strand
TTTCGGGCGATACGGCTGTCAACTGGAAATGTCTCGATTTTCAGCCGTACTTTACAGCTAACGCCGCAAACGTCGGTTACACGTGGTGGAGCCACGATATAGGCGGTCACTGTTTCGGCAGCAAGGACGACGAATTATATCTTCGCTGGGTACAGTTTGGTCTCTACAGCCCGATAATGAGACTTCACTCGACCCAAAATGAGTTTATGGGAAAAGAGCCTTGGAAATTCAAAAGCGAAGTCACCGTACTTGCCGAAAACTGCTTAAGACAAAGGCACAAACTTCTCCCGTACATCTATTCGATGAACTACAGAACCCACAAAGACGGTATAGCCATCTGTGAGCCGATGTATTATCAGTACCCCGACGACAAGGGCGCTTACAAGTACAAAAACGAATACTTCTTCGGCTCCGAGCTGATAGTAGCGCCGATAACCGAAAAGCTCAACCCGAAAACGAACATGGCGAAAGCGAAAGTCTGGCTCCCTGCCGGAAGATTTACGGATATATACAACGGCAGAGTGTACGAGGGCGGAAAGGAATACACGCTCTACAGAGGACTTGAAAGTATTCCCGTACTTGCCAAAGCCGGTGCGATAATCCCGATGGCGTCCCACGCCGACACGAACGACTGGACGAACCCTGCCGATATGCAAATTGCCGTTTACTCAGGCACAAACACATTCGACATGTACGAAGACGACGGCGAGACAAACGATTATAAAGACGGAAAATATGCAATTACCCGTTTTAAAGTACTTGAAAGCGGGCAATCGCTCAAGTTCACTGTCACGGCGCCGAACGGCGACAGCTCTTTAGTACCCGAAAAGAGAAACTTCGAGCTTTTGTTCAAAGATGTTGCGAAATGTGAAAAGATAATTGTCAGAAGAAGCGACAAAGTACTCGAACTTAACAGCAAGAGTGCAGGTTTCGTTTCCGTAGATATCTTCAAAGTCAAGCGTGACGAAAACATCGAAGTAGAACTTGTCGGCTACGAAAGAAAAGGCAACCAAGACAAGACGGAAGCACTCATTGATACGATATCGAAGTTCCAAAACAATAATAACTTAAAGATGCTAAAATACACGAAGTTCGTCAAAGATCCGACTTTACCCATACCGTGCGGTGAGCAGTACAGAGGGCCTATAGAGGAAATACTCAGTCTGAAATAAAACAAAATATAAAAAACAAAGCCGACTGCGTGATGCAGTCGGCTTTAATCTTACTTCAAAAACGCTATTGACAAAGCGAACATGTACTGTCCGATATAATATGTAACATGGTTTAATACGAAATTTAAGGGTGTGTTTTTGCCCTTTGAAAAGTACATCGGTGAAAGAATGATGTCCGATATAAGAAAGAATACAGCGCCGACGGTAAATACGATGAACGCCGCTTCGCCTTTCGTGACAACAGACGCAACAAGTGCAACGCCCGGCGTCGAGCCGACGAGGAAAGAATAGAGCATAACAACGGGTCTGAATTCGCCGAAGTCCTGATCGGAAAATCTCTCAATGAAAACGTTGGCTATGACGACAACCAGACCGACGCAACAGCCTAAAAGTACCTGAGTGAACTTAAGTCCGGCTGTAACTGCGAGGGCGGAAATGTAGAACACATGACCGACACCGAAAACGCCGAAACCTGCGTAAAGATACTTTTTGTCATCTTTCGGATAGACCCATTTTTGATCAAGAAAGATGTCGCCGAGCATACCGAAAACGAGACCTACAAGGACGGTAAGTCCGAATTTCGTTATCGAATCGTTGCCGATTTCAAGTCGGTCTACCGTGGCAAAAAATGCCGTAAGGATAAAAAACAGCGAGACAGCCGTCTTGTTGAAAACGCCGAAAACCGTCCTTTTCTTGTTGAAGTTAAATAAGAACGAGATCAAAAACACTGCGCCGATAACGCAACTTACGCAAACGAATAACATAAAAATTCTCCTTTTGTTGTGAGTGTTTAAGCTGGCGAGAATCGAACACAATACGGTTTTTTAAGGCATATTTCCGTCAATACTGCGTCAGAAATCCTCGCAATGCGTCAGCATTGCTTGCGGTTTCTTCCTTGCCTTGACGAAAATCTGTTCTTAAAAAACTGCTTCGCACCCAAAACGCAACAGTTTGCGTGCAATCGGGCATTTCTTTGCCGAAGGAATACTGTCGTATTTCAAGGCAAAAAATGTTCGAGAGAAAGTGAAATGTTGTGTTTTGGGCGTATCGGGTTCGATTCTCGTCAGCTTGACCGTTAATTCTTTGCTTTTTAATACAAGTGAAAATTGCCTTGTCTTAATTTCTCTTCCAAATCGGTGGGTAAAACAGAACGAGCATCGGGAGAATTTCGAGCCTTCCGGCGAGCATGTCGAAAATGAAAACTATCTTCGACAGTGCCGAGAACGATGCGAAATTACCCGTAGGCCCGACAGCATTGAGACCGGGGCCGACATTCTGTATACAGGTAATGACCGAGGTGACGGTCGACGTCGTATCGAGGTTATCCAAACTGACGATAAGCGACGATATGGCAATGATTATCATTTCTATGACGAAAAACGAACGGATATTTTTGACCGTTTCCGAAGAAACACGCTTTCCGCCTAATTTTATTGCGTTTACACTTTTCGGGTGTACAAGGTGCTTGATTTCGCCGAACCCACTTTTGAAAAGTACCATAATTCGTGAAATCTTCATACCACCGCCTGTACTTCCGGCGCAAGCTCCGAAGAACATGAGCATAATTATTATCATCTTCGAAAGCTGAGGCCATTTGTCAAAGTCCGCTGTACAAAGTCCCGTTGTCGAAATGACGGACGAAACTGTGAAAAACGAATTTCTGAGCGTGTCTTTGACCGACGGGAAAAGTTTGTGTACATTTAGTGCGATGATGAGAGCTGAAGATACGACAATGCCGAGGAATGTCCAAACCTCTGTATTTTTCACCGCTTCCTTAAATCTGCCCGTAATCAGCATGTAATAAAACGAGAAATTAACGGCGAAAAGCGTCATAAAGACAGTCAAGACTATTTCGATATACGAGCTGTGATAAGCGTTGATGCCGTCATTCGTTATCGCAAATCCGCCCGTACCGGCAGTACTGAACGCTGTTGTGACAGCGTCGAAAAGTGGCATTTTTCCTATAAGCAGGAAAATTATTTCAATAACGGTCAGTGCAATGTAGATAAGATAAAGTATCATCGCCGTGTAGCGAAGTTTCGGCTTGAATTTGTCGACTGTCGGCCCCGGACTTTCGGCACGCATAAGCTGAATGTTCTGACCGCTTGCCACGGGAAGCAGGGTAAGTATAAGCACAAGAACGCCCATACCGCCTATCCAGTGCGTCTCACTTCGCCAAAAAAGACTTGTTTTCGAAAGTACTTCAACATCTGTAAGATTAGTAGCGCCCGTAGTCGTAAATCCCGATACGGTTTCGAAAAGTGCGGACAAAAATGACGGGATATCACCGCTTAAACAAAGAGGAACAGCACCGATAAAGCTCATGACTATCCAGCTTAAAGCGACTGTGGCAAATCCCTCTTTAGCATAAAACCTCGTATTTTTCGGCTTTTTGACTATCAGTGCAACGCCGATAATTAAGCATATAGCCAAAGTTATCAGGTACGCAAAACCCTGTTTTTCGGAATATATAAGCGAGATAACGCAGGGGAAAACCATCGCTCCCGCCTCGGTACAAAGTACCCAACCGAGAATATAAAAAATCATTGAAATATTCATTTTGTGCCTCTCACTTTAAAATGTCGCTCAAGTCGTTGAGACCTTTCTGCGTCGTAACGACAACGACGGTGTCACCCGGTTCGATTGTAGTCAAACCGTTGGGGATTACGGTTTTTCCGTTTCTGCTGATACAGCAGATAAGTAAGTTGTCTTTAAGTTCGAGGTCGCTTAAATGAATGCTCGTTACGGGCGAACCGCTTTTTACGCTGAATTCGAGAGCTTCGACTTTCCCGTCAACTATGTTGTACAAAGTCTGTACGTTACTGCCCTGTGAATTTTTGAGCGCTCTGGCGTAGCTGACAATGGTTTCGGCAGTTATGAATTTCGGGTATATGACAGAACCGATGTTGAGGGTGTCGATTATCTGCGAGAAGTTTTGGCGGTTGATTTTCGTTACGACTTTCGCTTTCGAATTCGTTTTCATGAACATCGAAAGCATGATGTTTTCTTCGTCAACGTCTGTCAAAGATGCGAAACCGTCAGCTTTGTCGACCCCTTCTTCATACAGTAGTTGCTGGTCTGTACCGTCGCCGTTTATGATAGTTACAGATGACGGCAAAAGTTCCGACAGCTCCTCGCACCGTTCTTTGTTTCTTTCGATGATTTTGACTTTGAACCCTTCTTCGACGAGCATTCGCACAAGGTAGTACGATATTTTTCCGCCGCCGACTATGACGATACGCTTGATTCTTTCGCCCTCAAGTCCCGTTTTTCTGAAAACCGTTTCTCTTTCGGCTCTTGAAGTGATGAAAGATATTTCGTCTCCGGCTTTAAGTACAAATGAACCTGTGGGAATGACGACTTCACCGCCTCTTTCGACGGCACAGATGAGAACTTTTCCGCTGATTTTGCCCAGTGCGCTCATTATACTTTTTCCGACTATGGACGAACTTTCGGGCAGTGCGGTTTTCAAAAGCTCAACTTTTCCGCCGGCAAAAGCGTCAACTTCGATAGCTGACGGAATACAGAACAAACGGCTTATCTCCGCCGCCGCTTCGTATTCGGGGTTGATTACAGCCGAAAGTCCGAGCCTTTCTTTGATAAATCCACGCTCCGAGAGATAGTCGGGGTTTCTAACTCTTGCTATCGTACTGCACGAGGCGGAGCGTTTCGCCATGAGACAGCACAAAAGATTCAGTTCGTCTCCCGACGTCACCGCTATGAAAAGGTCGGCGTCTTTTACGCCTGCGTCGAGTTGTACTTGATGAATAGAACCGCTTCCGACTATTCCGAGAACATCGAGCCTGTTCGTAACTTTTTTGACCGCTTCCGGATCAGTGTCAATGACGCTGACATTGTGTCCCTCACTGACAAGACGGTCGGCAAGGGTCGAACCGACCTTACCGCAACCGACAATAATTACATTCATGTTTCCCTCCGTGAAAACTTCACCGTATGTTTATTTTCTGTAGGCAAAATACTCTTTTGCGTGACAACAGTATAGCACATATAGTCTGAAAATTCCATACTTTTGGCGATTTTAGTTTTGCATTACATTTGTATCGGATTTCATATTCTTAAAAATATTTGCAAATACTTGTTACTTTTGAAAATATATGATATACTAAACTGATAAATTATAATGAGGTATTATGCGATGATAATATTAGGTATCGACCCCGGATATGCGATAATCGGTTACGGCGTTGTCGAATACAAAAATAATCATTTTAAAACTCTCGACTACGGCGCAATAACTACCGAAGCTAAGACGCCGTTTAACGAAAGACTTGAGATAATATATGACGGTTTCAACGAAATAGTCAAAAGAAACCGCCCCGAAGTTATGAGCATAGAAAAACTCTTTTATAACAATAACGCCAAGACGGTCATAGACGTAAGTCAGGCAAGAGGAGTTCTCATGCTTGCGGCACAGAAAAACAAACTGCCCGTTTTCGAATATACGCCCTTACAGGTCAAACAGAGCGTTGTCGGCTACGGCAGGGCAGACAAAAAACAGG
>CAZBXS010000088.1:0-5715 GCA_964495955.1 uncultured Faecalibacterium sp. | reverse complement strand
AGAGATTTAAAGTCAGCACCCTAAGCCTCCCTTGTGCAAAGGGAGGTGGCACGGCGTTAGCCGTGACGGAGGGATTGACAGACGCAGAACCAACTACCCAAAGGAACACAAACTAAAAAGTACAATAATTTCGAATTTCGAATTTCGAATTTCGAATTTTCACAAGTTTCGAATTCAAAAAAGAGGTGACATTATGTCCTGCTATACAAAAATTCTTTCAAAAAGTACCGAATATCAAAAAATCGTGTCCGCTGTTACTGCGGGCAGACTTCCCATGGGCGTTTTGGGTCTGAGCGCTGTACATAAGGCGCATTACATTTCCTCTGTATGTTCCGAAATGAATAAAAAAGCGTTGATAATCTGCTCCGACGAAGGACAGGCGACGAAACTTGTGAACGATTTGAACGGGTTTTCTTCCGGCGCTTACCTCTACCCGATGCGTGATTTTAATTTTCACTCTGCCGAAAGTCAGTCAAGAGAGTTCGAACAAAAGCGTCTTGGCGTACTTATGAAAGTCGTGACGGGCGAATACAATTATATCGTCTGTTCCGTACAGGCGGCAATGCAGCTTACCATGCCGTTTGATGAGCTGAAAAGACGCTCCTTTTTGCTTCGTACAGGCGACAGTGTGGGTCTTGAAAATACCGTCAACGCCCTTTTGTCCGCAGGATATGTCAGAAGCGAACAGGTCGACGGCATCGGTCAATTCGCAGTCAGAGGCGGTATTGTAGATTTCTACCCGTCACACATGCTTTCACCTGTACGTGTGGAATTTTGGGGAGACGACGTCGATTCGATGACGCTTTTCGATATCGAAACTCAGCGTAAAACCGACATAATAGATGAAATCGAACTGATACCGGCGACCGAGATCATCTTCGATTCGAGAGACGAACTCATTTCCCGTCTTGAAAAATTCAAAGATACCGTAAAAGGCAAAGGCAGCGTCAACGCAAAAAAACACATAGACGCAGATATTGACAGGCTCAAAAACGGCGTCGACCTCGGTTCGACCGATAAATATATTTCCCTTGCATACGAAAAGCCGGAGACGGTTTTCGACTATGCTTTCGAAGACTTGCTTTTTGTCAGCGAAAGTTTTTCCTGCAAAACCCGTGCGCAAGATTATATAAAACGCACAAACGAAGACATAAAGCTGTTTTTCGAGGACGGCACACTGACGAAAGGTATAGATAAATTCAACATATCTTTTCAGGAATTGCTTGATTATTACAAAGATATGGGCGCTTTGTACTTCGACAATCTTTCAAGAGGCAGTTTCGATACTCCCGTATATGACCTTGTCAGTATCCGTGCACAACAAAATTTCGTCTGGGACGGTACTTTGTCAACCCTCATCGACGACGTGACACCGGCTGTTAAAAAAGGTTACACTTGTGTTGTACTTTCGGGTACGGATAAATCGGCGAAAGAGCTGTGTTACGACCTTGAAAGTGCGGATATTAAAGCTATGTATTTTGCCCTGCCACCCGCCGAGTTTCCTGCAGGTACGGTCAGTGTACTGCCGGGTAGCGTGAGTGCCGGATTTGAATACAACGACCTTAAATTTTTGCTCATATCTTTCGGCAGAAATTTCAAGGGCGGTATCAGAAAAAAGAAAAAGAAGATAATCTCACAGGGCAAGAGCATACACTCACTTGAAGAATTGCACAAAGGCGACTACATCGTCCACGCAACTCACGGAATAGGTATCTTCGACGGGATACACAAAATGCAAATAGGCGGTATCACGAAAGACTATATAAAAATACTCTACGCAAAACAGGACGTTTTGATGATACCCGTAACTCAGCTTGATTTGGTGGCGAAGTACATTACACCCAACAGCGATAACGCCAAAGTCAAGATAAACAAACTCGGTACAGGCGACTGGGAGAAGACGAGAAACAAAGTCAAAGGCGCAGTCAAAGACATGGCGGCGGAGCTTACGAAACTTTACAGCATTAGACTTAACAGCGAGGGTTTCGCCTTTTCGCCCGACATAGATATGCAAAGCGATTTCGAACGCCGATTTGAATTTGAAGAAACGGAAGACCAAATAGTTGCAATTAACGAAATAAAGCGTGACATGGAAAAACCGCACCCGATGGACAGACTTTTGTGTGGTGATGTCGGATTCGGAAAAACCGAGGTCGCCCTCAGAGCCGTATTTAAATGCATAGCCGACGGAAAGCAGTGTGCGATACTTGTACCGACAACGATACTTGCTTTTCAGCATTACCAAACCATCACCAAACGATTTGACGGTTTTCCGGTTGAAATAGAAATGCTTTCACGTTTTCGTACACAAGGCGAAAGAGAAAAGATAAAAAAAGCCTTAAAACGAGGCTCTATAGACATTGTTGTCGGAACTCACAGTATTATAGCCAAAAGCGTCGAATTTAAGGACTTGGGACTTTTGGTAGTCGACGAAGAACAGCGTTTCGGCGTTGCGCAAAAAGAGAAACTTAAAGAAAAATTTCCCACGGTCGACGTACTGACCTTATCCGCTACACCTATACCGAGAACGCTTAACATGGCGATGAGCGGTATTCGTGATATGTCTATATTGGAAGATCCCCCGACGGACAGACACCCTGTACAGACATACGTTATAGAACACGACGACGGAATAATCGCACAGGCTATCGAAAGAGAAATGCGTCGGGGCGGTCAGGTCTACTATCTTTATAACAGGGTCGACGGTATAGAGAAAAAGGCGGCTAAATTAAAAGAACTTCTGCCCGATGCGAGAATAGGTATCGGTCACGGAAAAATGGGCGAAGACGAACTCAGCGAAGTGTGGCGTCAGCTGTTAGAGGGCGAGATAGACATACTCGTCTGTACGACAATAATAGAAACAGGCGTCGATGTCCCCAACGCAAACACGCTGATAATCGAAAACGCCGACAAATTAGGCTTGGCGCAACTTCACCAAATACGTGGCAGGGTCGGTCGCTCGTCAAGGCGTGCATTCGCCTATTTCACATTCAGACCCGACAGGGAACTGAGCGAGGTCGCACAGCGCAGACTAAACGCCATTCGTGAGTACACCCAATTCGGTTCGGGATTTCAAATAGCGATGCGTGACCTTGAAATCCGAGGTGCCGGAAACGTACTGGGCGCAAGACAGCACGGACATTTGGCTGCTGTAGGATACGACATGTACTTGGAACTTCTGAGCATGGCGGTAGAAGAAGAAAAGACGGGAGTTACCGAAAAGAAAAAAGAGAAGAAAGAGTGCCTGATAGACTTACAGGTCGACGCTTTCATTCCCGAAAAGTACATTTCTTCGATAAAGAACCGCCTTTACATGTACAAGAGAATAGCGGACATTCAATCGGAAGACGACGCAAGCGACGTAATCGACGAACTTTGCGACAGATTCGGAGAACCGCCGAAAGCCGTAATGGGACTTATAGACGTCAGCCTTTTAAGAAACAGCGCATCAAAACTCGGCATATACGAAGTAGCACAGCGAAACGGCGCACTGCTTTTATACAGCGACGACATCGACATGAACAAAGTCGGCAGAATGTCACTTGTACTCAAAGGCAGGGTAATGATAAGCGCAGGCGTAAAACCGTATATATCGGTGAAAATAGCACCGGGTCAGCAACCGATAGACGCACTCAAACAGGCGATCAAGATATTGGGGATATGAGGGTGGCTGAATTCGAAATTCGGAATACGAAATGATTTTGATTTCGGTTTGTGCTCCTTTGGGCAGTTGGTTCTTAGCTTATTAACCTCTCTGTCGAAGCAACGAAGGAGAACGGAAAATTAAAAACGGTAATTAAAAGCCACTTTATACTTGACAAATCGGCTGAGATTGCATATAATATAAGCGGAGGTAGGCACTGCGATAAGCGGTTACGCCCTCTTAAAACGGAATACCAAAGTAAACCGCCGTAGTGGAGCATGGCGGTTTACTTCTTTTTATGCTCAATAATTAGAATGACTAATTCTATTATGCTAATGACTACAACGGAAAATGCAAAAAGATTTTCATATGTAACATATTGCATAGCAACACCCCCTTACGAGGGCAAGAGTATAACCGCCTACCGTTTTTGCAGTGCCTACGAAATCATTATAACACAGAAATTTAATTTGTCAAATTTAATGTTTTTACAGCCTAATTTTTAATCTTGCAAAAAATCCCGCTATCAATCCCTTTAGCCAAGACCGACTTTAAGCATTGGAGTTAAATCCAATGTTTAACCACAAATCGAATTCTAATTTCTCCCAAAATTAAAACAATATCCATTGACAAAACGCCAAATTGAAGTATAATCTAAATTAGATAGGGTAAGATGTCTGCACCCCAAAGTGAGCGGACGCTCACCCGAAAACACGAGAAAAGGAGAATAAATATGTTAATCAACCGTTCAGAAAACTTAGAGCCGGTACATTCCGACATAAGAGGCCCTCTCTACATCGAAAGTCAGAGAATGGCGAAAGAGGGTACAAAGGTACTCAGACTTAATACAGGCAACCCCGCAACATTCGGTTTCGGAATGCCCGACAGCGTTAAAAACGCTCTTTTGAACAACGCCGACAAAGCCGTCGCTTACTGCGACCTCAAGGGAATGCCCTCGGCAAGAGAAGCGATTTGCGAGTACCACAAATCAAAAGGCGTTCAGGGTATCACACCCGACGACATCTACATCGGAAACGGCGTCAGTGAACTTGTACAGATGTGCTTACTTGCGCTTTTGAACAAAGGCGACGAGATCCTCATGCCGTCACCGAGCTATTCACTGTGGTCAAACTCGGCTTACATAGCAGGCGGAAAACCCGTATTCTACACCTGCGACGAACAGAACGACTGGTACCCCGACATAGCCGATATCAAGAGCAAGGTCACAAGCAAGACCCGTGCTATAGTCATCATCAACCCGAACAACCCGACCGGTGCGGTGTACCCGAAAGAAGTACTCGAAGATATTATAAATGTCGCAAGAGAGCATGACCTTCTCATATTCTCCGATGAAATATACGACAGACTTGTCATGGACGGCGTACAGCATTATTCCACAGCGGCTCTGGCACCCGACAGAATGGTCATCACAATGAACGGACTTTCAAAGTCGCACATTATTTGCGGTTTCCGTTGCGGTTGGATGTGCATAAGCGGTTACAAGGGTAAAGCCGACGATTACATCGAGGGTATATTCCAGCTTGCCGCAATGAGACTTTGCTCGAACGCTTTAACTCAGCTTGTTATCCCCGCCGCACTCGATGACGACGCCAGCACGCAGGCCATGCTTGTTCCGGGCGGTAGACTGTACGAACAAAGAGAAGCGACGATGAGAGAACTTGCAAAAATCGACGGAATCAGCTGCGTCAAGAACCACGGCGCATTCTACGTCTTCCCGAAACTCGACATCAAGAAGTTCAACATCACAAGCGACAAGAAATTCGCTTTCGACTTCTTACACGAGAAGCACATCTTCATCGTACCCGGTTCAGGTTTCGACTGGCCGAACCCCGACCACTTCAGAATAGTAATGCTTCCCGAAGCAGAGGAAATGGCGCAGGCGATAAGAGACCTCGGCGACTTCCTGAGCCACTACAGACAGGACTGAGTTCGAGCTTTGAATGAGAAGTTTTCGTACTTGTCAGACTGATAACAGCGGAAAAATTCTATAAAATCTGGCTCTATGTCAATAGTTGGGGTAAAGAGTTAAAACGAAAATTTTATGTAACATA
>CAZBXS010000087.1:0-5721 GCA_964495955.1 uncultured Faecalibacterium sp. | reverse complement strand
TTGAAGTTCGTTCTGTGTGTATTGCCAATGAGTTTTGATTTGCGGCTGTTCTCTCATGAGTTCTCTCTTAAATGCGATTTTTGATTCAATTCGAACGCACTTAGGGGAACGGTAGTTTTGCGGGAGTGATACCCGAAAAAGCCTTGTTTTATGCAGGCTTCAGCGAGTATCAAGCTACCTAAAAAAACCGGTAAAAATCAGTAATTGTTCAAGGGCTAAAAGACCCGAAAACCGACATACCCAAAAAATATACAAATTTTTTAACATTCTGCTAATTTTATTGTTGAATTGTGCACACGGTTATGATATAATCAACTTTATAATATCGGCTGTATGTGTAAACTCAGCCAGAATGGGTGATGATATTGGATTTTAAAAAGTTTATCGCAGACACAAAATTGTATTGGAAAACGCCGCCTTTGGGCAATTATATGACGTACAAAGAAATTTTGTCATATTCTGTCGGCGGTATCGGTTGGTACTTTATAGTTTACGTCGCTCAACAGGTTATGCTGTCGGTCGGAAACTATATTACCGGTAATGTTATCGGCATCAAACCGACACATATATACATATTATATGTAATAGCGATGATTTCGAGCTTCCCTGCAACCGCACTGAGAGCTAATATTATAGACAATACCCGTAACAGAAAAGGTAAGTACAGACCGTACATCATGACTATGGGTGTTCCGACCTGTATTCTTGCTATCGGTTTTGTTTGGGCACCGTACGAATATATGTCGTACAACGCAAAATGTATAACCGTTTTGCTGTTTAATATCGGCTTCCAGTTCATTTACATGTTCTTCTATGACGCATATGAAAACCTTATCTACGTCCTTTCTCCCAACACACAGGAAAGAACGAACGTTGCGGCAATTAAGAGCGTTATATATTCTCTTTCACCGTCGATTATGAACCTTATAGTTCCCATAGCTGCGAAATGGATAACCGACGGCAGACTTGACGACATCAAGCTCTACAGATATCTTTATCCGCCTGCGGTAATTGTCGGTATGCTTATTTGTACTCTCGCATATGCTAACACGCAGGAAAAGATCATTCAGGCAAAGACCCACCACGTTAAAATGAAGTTCATGGACACGCTCAGAGCCATTATCAAGAACAAGTATTTCTGGATAATTTCGGCGGCATCGTGGGTCGGCTTCCTCGAACAGCAGTTCGTTAATATTCTCCAGTGGACATATACATACCGCCGTCCGTGCTCGGAGGGTACGTATTCGCTGATATTTACCCTGTACGGAAACTCAGCAATGTGGGGCATGATCTTAGCTCCGTTCTGTATCAAAAAGTGGGGCAAAAAAGCTGTTCTTGTCGTTACAAACGTACTTAACATTTTCTTCATAGCGGCACTGTGGCCGATAATTCTCAAGAGCCCCTCAATGATGATGTGGTTGATACTGTTGGTATTCTACGTCAACGGTGTTATAACGAGCTTCTCGAAAGTTCTTGAGCCGAGTACACAGGGCGATATCCGTGACTATCAGCAGTATATAACAGGCGAAAGAATTGACGGTATGTTCTCGGCGGTAGGTCTTATCGGTACTGTTTTGACAACGATCATCAGTTTGGTACCTGCGGCACTGTACGAAAAGTTCGGTATCAACGAAGCTAACTTTTACGCACTTGAATCGACCCTTGTAGAAAAAGCCGCTCAGTACGGAGCGACGATTTACAACGCTACGGGCGAACCTAATCTCTACTCTGTAATGTATGACGATGCGACGTTTAACAGGGTCATAGTCGTCATGATAGGCATTTCCGTTGTCAGTGCATTCTTTAATGTTGTACCGTACTTCTTCTATGACTTGACCGAAGTTAAACAGCAGGGTATAGTCAAAATCCTCAAAATCAGAGCGATGTTCGAAGACTACGGCAACAACGCCCTTTCCGACAAAGAACTTGTCGAGGGTATAGATTTGATAAGACACAGCGAAGAATACGCACAAAAACCGACTTATACAACTGACGCCACCGGTATAGAAGCGTTCAAAGAGGCGTTTTCAGGTGAGACTGCGAACGTAAGTACAAGACGCATAAAGCGAATGATCGAAGATTATAATATCGACGTCGAAACTTCGAAAATGGTTATGGACGAGCTCGGAAAATTCAGTACGGGTGAGTTTATCGAAAAAGTCGAAATAGCCAAAGGCGTATATAACGGCGGTCTTAACGGACTTTATCACTGTGATCCTGTTGTACTTAGCAATGCGAAAGCTATGAAAGCTGAAACGAAAGATGAAAAGCGCTATAGAAGCGAATGCGTTTCATCGGCTAAGGACAGGCTCAGAAGTGTAAAACTTCTCGAAAAGCACTATCCGAACGGTGTCGAAGAATTTGACTTCTCGGTTTTCGAAAAGCTGTATGAGAGAGAAGATGCACTTGACGATATGATAACCGACATGTACAAACAGCTTCACGACGCAAAGGATAAAAATAATTCAGTCGCAGCCGAACAGGCAAAGACGGAAATAGCCGACCTTAAAAAGAAAAAGAAAGAGGTCGAAGCCGAGATAAAGAAAGCGACCGACGAAAGCTCGATTTATGCTCGTTGCGCAAAGCCGTATAACGACGCAAGAAAACTTTTGGCTCAAAAAGAAAACTATTCTCGCTACGAGGAACTCGTTGACATGTACGAAGACGCAAAACTCAGAGCGCAGGAAGAAGAACAAAAAGAAGCCGAAGAAAGACAGCGTATCGAAGCTGAAGAAGCGAAATATGCGCTTAAACTCGCACAGGAAAAGAAAGCTAAAAAAGCCGAAAAGAAAAATAAGTAAGGAGCAGACCATGTTTTCACAGTTAGATAAACCCCAAGCAAACGAAACACTCGCCTGTATCAAGACGAACAGAGGAGATATAAAGGTAAGACTTTTCGCCGACAAAGCTCCCAAGGCAGTCGAAAACTTCGTCACACACGCCAAAAACGGCTACTACGACGGATTGATATTCCACCGTGTCATTAACAATTTTATGATACAGGGCGGTGATCCGACGGGTACAGGTTGCGGTGGCGAAAGCATTTGGGGAGTACCGTTCGAGGACGAATTCGATATCGACCTTCGCAATTTCAGAGGTGCTCTCTCAATGGCAAATTCCGGAAGAAACACCAACGGCAGTCAGTTCTTTATCGTACAGGCGAATGCACTTCCCAACGGAATGGTGTCTCAAATGGAAGATATGAGCGACCAAGGATTTCCTTACGGCGTTGTCGAGAACTACAAGAAAGTCGGCGGTACACCGTGGCTTGATTTCAGACATACCGTATTCGGTCAGGTTTACGACGGAATGAATGTAGTCGATGACATAGCTTCGGTAAAATGCGACCAAAGCGACAGACCCGCATTCGATGTTGTAATTGACACAATAGAAATCACGACAGCGGAATAATCCGAATATAACAAACAATCAAAAGCCGAGGGCGTTGCCCTCGGCTTTAAGTTTGGCGGTCGAGTGTAAATTAAATCTGTGTCCGTCACCCCGATACCGTTACAATCCCAACTTCCTGCACAGCCACAACTTCCCAACGCAAATCGGGGGCATCGAACCCCCGATTTGCGTGCGTGCACTTTTCTTCGCTACTGCGCACGCTTTAGCGGTCAGTTTGTAGCTTGTAGCGGTGCGGATTTTTAACTTGTGCGGTGGTATTTGGTTTCTGCTTTGCCCGAAGTTTCTCAGATAAAGCATAGTCTCTCCGGCTTACCTAATGTGAGCCAAGGTGTGCTTTGACTTATGCGGATAATTTCTTCTGCAATCGTCACCCCGATACCGTTACGCCCAACTTCCTGCACAGCCACAACTTTCTAACGCAAATCGGGGGCATCGAACCCCCGATTTGCGTGCGTGCACTCGCTTCGCTATTGCGCACGCTTTAGTAGTCAGCCTCTTTATTAACCGCACCTCATAGGTAAAATAAACCAAAACAAAAACTCTCCGCAAAGCGAGGAGTAACTGTTTGATTGATTTTCAATTACTTATTGAAGAAAAGAAGAAGAAGTGACGAAACGAGCGTAAGCACTGAGAAAACAGAACCGAAAACAACGGTGAGTTTACGCAATTTCGCTTCCTTTGTGCGTCCCTTGTTCTTTCCGAAGAATGAATCGGCGGCACCGCCCGAAATAGCACCCGAAAGCTCGGCTTTGCTTTCTTGAAGCATAACGAGAACGATGATTATTACCGAAACGATCATAAGGACAACGCCTAAAGCAATCTGTATACCTTGCATAATGTGACCTCCAAATTACATGATGATGCGACTGATGACAGCCAAGTTCTTTTATACTGATGTATTCTATCACACGGGAACACAAAAATCAAGAGTTTTTTGGAATATTATCAAATATTATATTTACTTTTTACACCGCACAAAAACTTTTTTACTTTCAAGGATTGACATTTTTAAAAGTTAGTGTTATCATTCAAAGAAAGGCAGTGACGAAGAGGACTGAAAAACAACGAGCAAAGAGAGCTGTCGGTTGGTGTAAGACAGTGTCCGAGTTTTTCGAAAGTCTATGGCTTCCGAGCCGAAAGTTCGAAAATGAAGTAGGGCTTTCCGTGAATACACGTTACAGTATGTGGACTTGACAGAGTTCGTGAGGTGGCGACAAAATGTCGCAATTTGAGTGGTACCGCGGGTATTTCCCGTCTCAAAGCATTAGCTTTGGGACGTTTTTTTATTGCAAAATTTCAGAAAAGAGGTATGAACAATGAGCGAAAAAAGAATTGAAACCAAGTGCGTACAGGGCGGTTACACGCCGAAAAACGGCGAGCCGAGACAGATCCCTATAATTCAGAGCACAACTTTTAAGTACGACACGAGTGAATACATGGGTCAGCTTTTTGACCTTGAAGCCGAGGGATATTTCTATTCGAGACTTCAAAACCCGACTAACGACGCTGTTGCGAGAAAAATATGCGAACTTGAGGGAGGAACGGCGGCAATGCTGACTTCTTCCGGTCAGGCGGCATCGTTCTTTTCGGTGTTTAATATAGCTTCCTGTGGCGACCACGTCGTAGCAAGTGCGACTATCTACGGCGGAACATATAACCTGTTCTCCGTAACGATGAAAAAAATGGGCATCGACTTTACTTTCGTCGACCCCGATTGCACGCCCGAAGAACTTGACGCTGCGTTTAAGCCGAATACAAAGGCTGTTTTCGGTGAAACGGTGGCTAACCCGGCGCTTATCGTTTTAGATATCGAAAAGTTCGCTAAAGCTGCTCATTCACACGGAGTACCGCTGATTATCGACAACACTTTCGCAACACCCATCAACTGCCGTCCGTTCGAATGGGGCGCAGATATAGTTACACATTCGACAACTAAGTACATGGACGGTCACGGCTCGGCTGTAGGCGGTTGCATAGTCGATTCGGGCAATTTTGACTGGATGGCTCATGCCGACAAATTCCCCGGACTTTGCACTCCGGACGAGAGCTACCACGGTATAACATACGCCGAAAAATTCGGTAACGCAGGTGCATACATCACGAAAGCCACAGCTCAGATGATGCGTGACCTCGGTTCTATCCAAGCTCCCCAGAATGCGTACTTGTTAAATGTCGGTCGTGAAAGCCTTCACGTCAGAATGGCAAGACACTGCGAGAACGCACAGGCTGTTGCGGAATTTCTCGAAGGTCACGACATGGTCACATGGGTCAACTTCCCCGGACTTGAAAGTAACAAGTACAACGCACTTG
>CAZBXS010000086.1:0-5757 GCA_964495955.1 uncultured Faecalibacterium sp. | reverse complement strand
AGGTTCCTTTCAAGCCGACAGAGGGCAGAGATGTATTCTGCAGCGAATGTTTCGCTCAGATGAAGGAAGATGCAGAAGCGTAATTGACGACTGTGTTGCCTGATTCAAACATTCAACTTGACTAAAGTAACACAAAACAGCTTTTACACACCGCTCGGCAACGGGCGGTGCTTCTTTTTGTGTAATGTTAAATTATTGTACGTGTCGGTCTGCGGACAGAGGGAAGATTTATATAATCTGAATGTGAAAAGCGTTTCGGCTTCGCCGAAACGCTTATTTTGTGGTTATGGTTGGGTAGAACCGCACGCCGAAGGCGTGCGGGCGACGCACGACGCACCTCGAAGGCGTGAGCAAGCTGACGGGAGACGAACCCGATACGCCCAAAACGCAACCGATTGCGTTTTGGGTGCGAAGCAGTTTTTTAAGGATAGATTTTCGTCAAGGCAAGGAAGAAACCGCAAGCAATGCTGACGCATTGCGAGGAGTTCTGACGCAGCATTGGCGGAAATATACCTTAAAAAACCGTGTTGGGTTCGTCTCCAGCCAGCTTAAGTGTGCTGTCTGAGACGGTGCACGAGGGCGTCGCCGGATGTAGAGATTAGCGGTCAGATTTTGCTTGGCGTTCCCTGTAGGGTGTGATTTGAATTCGAAATTCGAAATGGTTGTATTTGTTGATGTGCGGTTCTTTGGATAGTTTGTTCTACGTCTGGCCCCTCAGCCAAGCCGACCTTGTGCAGAAACTAATTACAACCGCACAAACCAAATGTCAGCAACGGTGTTTCGTGCGAAGCACGAAACACCCCAAAGCCTCCCTCATGTCAGAGGGAGAAGCAGATAAGAAGAAATTTACTTACAGTTGCAGAAAGTTAAGGTCAGCACACTAAGCCTCCACTGTGCAAGGGGAGGTGTCGAGACAAGGTCTCGACGGAGGGGTTGACGGACACATAAGTAACTAACTACAAATCGCAGAAAGTGAAAGTCAGCACAGCGAGCGAAGCGAGCCTCGTCTCACCTGTAGGGGAGATGTCACGCAAAGCGTGACAGAGGGGTAAGGTCACAGAGCAAACTACACCCAAACGCACAGACTAAAAATAAAATCATTTCGAACTTCGCATTCCGAATTTCGAATTTTCATAAGTTCCCATTTCTTACAATATTCTTAACATCTAAAATCTAAATTGACTTATAAGTCCAACTGTGATAGAATATTCGCAGTATCTTGGGTTACTGCGATACAGAAAATAAAGAGGAAAAAATTAACCCCCAAAAGCAAAAGAGGAAGGAATAAACAGGAGGATAAAATGAGCATTTTAGATAAAATCAAACAATTCGCCGAGCACGAATTTACCGTTGTTATGCCTATCGACTCCGCAACGGCGAAATTGACGAAAAAAGTCGAAACTTTTATAAAACGTATCAATGAACAGACTATCGGAAACTACGAAATAAGTGTTCTGTTTATCTGCGACAGCAAAGACGTTATGAAAAAGCTCAAGCCTTTTTCGAATTCTTCGGGGCGACTTTCTGTCAAAATTCACAAAGTCGACAGGTTCGACAGCGCCTCGATGCGTGACGCTTTGTCGTTTGTTACGGGAAATTACTGGTGTATGCCCGAACTTACGGCATGGTATTCTAAGAAAACGTTCGAATCTATGGCGGAGTTTTTCGAAGAAAACGATGTGCCCGTTGCGAAAGTACCCGTGTTTGTAAAAGGTGAGGGTTGCATTGACAGAGCGTACCTTACGAACCCGAAAGTCGTTGACTTGAAAGAAAACCCGAAGTACGCAACGCTTGACTTAAATTCGTGCTTCTTTAGAAAAGAATGTATTTACGACTTTACCGACAACGCTTTTGCCCTTGATGTACAAAAAAAGTACGGGCAAATCGGCATAAATTCCAAGGCTAAATACACTCGCAAAACGAGATCGCCCGAAGAAATGTACCGCCCGAATTTAGCGTCGGTTGCAAAGAAAAGCGAAAAATGTACCGAAATGGCTGTCAGTGCCGCCGCAAAATTCGCCTACGAAAACGGCCTTTATGAAGTACAACCGACCGACAGCGAAAAGGCTAACACGTACATCGAAAAAATCAACGAAAAACTCAACGAGATAAGAAAAGATAAAGAGTACGAGTACAAAGTATCCGTAATCGTGCCCGTGTACAACGTCGAAAAGTACCTCGAAGAAGCATTCGCAAGTATCAGAAAACAGAACATCGGATTTTTTGAAAACGTACAGGTAATTTTCGTCGACGACGGCTCCCCCGACAGATCGGGCGAAATGTGCGATAAAATCGCCAAAAAGTACCCCGAAAACGTCATCTGTATCCACAAAGAAAACGGCGGCGTAGCCTCTGCGAGAAACACGGGACTTGAATATGTAAAGGGGAAATACGTCACGTTCTGTGACCCCGACGACTACTATAAACGCAAGTCGACTTTCTCTGTCGTTTACGACTTATTCGAAAAATACTATGATGAAATAGACATGGTATCACTTCCGATAATGTTCTTTGAGGGCAAAGTCGGGCCTCACCCGCTGAACAAAAAGTTCGAAAGCGGTTCGAGAGTTGTAGACCTCGAAAAAGAGCCGTGGGCGTTCCAGCTGTCAATAACCACCGCATTTTCAAAGGCGGAAACCATCAAAAAGTACCGCTTCAACACATCACTTCGCATCTCCGAGGACGCAGAATTTACCTTGCGTATGCTCGAAGAAAAAATGAAACTCGGCGTCTGTGAGGGCGTACCCTACATGTACAGAAGCCGTTCTGACAACTCCTCTGCAATCCAAAACAGCCTACAAAAAATGGATTACTTCAAAGAGTGCATAACCGACTACATGTTCGCCATGATCGACTACTACAAAACAAGACGTGGATATGTACCCGACTTTTTGAAATGCGTTTTGGCGTATGAAATTCAGTGGAGAGTAACCTACACACGTGAACTTACAACGACTATAATGAACGAAGAACAGGCGGCGGAATATGTCGAAAACATCAAAAAAGTGCTTTCGTACATCGACGACGAACTCATAGCGTCGAACCCGTTCGCAAACTTCGAAAAGAGATACAAAATGCTCGAAATAAAGGGTACACTCAACCCGAAAACCGAGCTTTTGTGGCAACACCCCTTGGGATACAAATACGTCGTAACTTCGAACGGACTTCTCATCGGATACTATTCGGCTAACCCGACGAAAGTACATTTCGCCGACATCGAAAACGGACATCTCATCTTCGAGGGTACGACCGGTATCGTGTCCGGACATTTTGAAAACGTACAGGTAAAACTCAAAGTCAACGGCGAAGATTTCGAAGTCGAAAGGCTCCCCGAATTCGATTATACCGTCAACATGTGGGCAAAGCCGATGTTTGACATGTACGCATTCAAAGCGAGCATTGACATTTCAAAGTACAAGTTACCCATGAGCGTATCCGTAGTTATGATATGCGACGGAAAAGAGATAGTAAAGACCTCGCTGGCTTACCTTAAAAATTCGAGAGTAAACTCGAAGATAAAACGCCAATACTATTATAAAGACGGTTACGCTGTGTTCGGTACGGGTTCATCGGTAATAGTCGAACTTTGCGACGAAAGCCGAAAAGACGCACTTGAGGCACTGTACGAAAGAGCGTTCTCAAAGTCCAAGCGTTTCACCGACGAAGAAAAGGAAGAAATAATCTCCCTGAGACAAAAATGTATAAATCTAAAACCGACGCTCAAAAAGCCTATTTGGCTTGTATGCGACCGAGTTGACAAAGCGGACGACAACGGAGAAGCATTTTTCAAGTACCTCGTCGAAAATCACAAAGACGACGTCGATGCATATTTTGTACTCAACAAAGACAGCTCCGATTTTGAGCGTATGAGCAAAATGGGAAAGGTCGTAGACACTTTCTCTTACGAACACAAATTGCTCTCGCTTTTAGCGGACAAAGTAATTTCTTCTTCCGCTAACGAAAACACCCTCGACCCGTTCCACCCGTACAGGTTCATGTTCCAAGATCTGTACACCGCCGACTTCATTTTCTTACAACACGGCGTTCTCAAGGGTGACCTTTCCGAATGGCTGAGAAGAACAAGCAAGAACATCAAGGGCTTTATCACTTCCGCAAAACTCGAAAGAGACCCGATAATCAGAAGAAAATCTTACGGTTACGGCGAAGACCGAGTTTGGCTGACGGGTCTGCCCCGTTTCGATAGGCTCTATCACGATGAAAAGAAACTCGTCACAGTCATACCGACATGGAGAAAGTACCTTGTCAACGACACCGACTTTTTCACCGGCGAGAGAGCATTCAGCGATGCGATATACGACAGCAAGTACCTGAAATTCTACACGGCGCTTTTGACAAACGAAAAGCTCATTTCAGCCGCCGACAAGTACGGCTACACCCTGCAATTCATGCCGCATCCGCAGATGGTCAGTCTCTTGCCTGCGTTCAAGTTTTCAAAGAAAGTAAAAGTTCTCGACCCGACGACCTGTTACCGCACGCTGTACGCCGAAAGCGACCTCATGGTAACCGACTACTCCTCGGCTATATTCGATTTTATCTATCTAAGAAAGCCGATAATTTACGCACAGTTTGACCGTGACGAATTCTACAGTGGCAGTCACAACTACGAAAAACCGGACTTTGACGATGACTTCGGCGAAATCGAACTCGACCTTGACTCAACAGTCGACAGGATTATCGAATACATGCAAAACGGTTGTCAGCTCAAAGATAAGTACAAAGAGAGAATAGACAACTTCTTCGCCTACAACGACAAAGGCTCATGCGAAAGAATTTATCAAAAGATAGTTGAGATGGAAAAATAAGCTGAATAAAGTATCAACCGACACTTGCAAAAAGTGTCGGTTGTTTGTTTTGGGGAGATTTTAGACGTTAGATGTGATGGCTTTTAGTTTGTGCGGTTGTATTCGATCTCGACTGAAGACAGAAGTAACTAACTACAAACCGCACAAACCAATAAACAAAATAATTCTCCCCCACCACATAATTTTTAACCGACAATATTGCCAATATTACTCAAAAACTCTTGAAAAAATATTTGAATATGGTACAATAATACTGACTTTTATAAAGGAGGAAAGGATATGAAACTTTCTAAAAAGATCCTTTGTGCCGTTCTTGCGCTTGTCATGATAGTATGCATGATTCCCGCAACCACATTCGCAAAGGAAACAGACGGAGATGTTGTCAGCTCCATTGCTTTCGCTACAATGTCGGATATACACTATTATCCTCAGTACTTGGCAACGGACGACAACGGCAACAAGAGTGACACGTGGTACGAAGACTGTCGCTCGGACGCTAAGGAATACGACGAAAGCGAAGACATAGTCAAAACAGCTCTCGCAACCTTGGCCGAAAGAGCTAAGTCCAACGGTATCAAATACCTGCTTCTCTCAGGCGACTTGACCAGAAACAGCGAATACTACGCTCATACGGGTCTTGCCGAAATGATGAGAGAATTCGAAGAAGAAACAGGCATTCAGGTCATCGCCATCAACGGTAACCACGACCTCAACAGCGCCAGAGCTTCTTCTTACAAAACGGGCGTCGAGGAACAGACCGACTCCACATCCCCTCAGCAGTTCAGAGAAATCTACGCTGATCTCGGCTACGATCTTGCAACCGACGAATACGGTGTAAAGTATGTCGGCGGTAAACCCGTGGTCGAAAAGAAAGCCAACGCACTTTCTTACACAGTCGACCTTGACGAAAAGACACAGCTTATCGTTGTCGACT
>CAZBXS010000085.1:0-5761 GCA_964495955.1 uncultured Faecalibacterium sp. | reverse complement strand
CCAAAAGTTCCTTAACAGTGCTTATTCTCATAGTGATTATCCTTTGCGATTATTTGTACAAATTTATCTGTACTTTTCAAGAATTCCCTTGACATCGGCAGCGACAAGTCTTCCGTAGACATCGTCGTTGACCGTCAGAACGGGCGCAAGTCCGCACGCACCGATACAACGGCACGCCGTGACCGAGTACATACCGTCCTCTGTGCATTCTTCGGGTTCAATTCCGAGCTGGGCGCAGATTTCGTCGAGAATTTCCTGCGAGCCTTTTACGTAACAGGCTGTACCCAAACAAACGGAAATGTTGTACTTGCCCTTGGGTGACAGGGCAAATTGGGCGTAGAATGTCGCAACGCCGTAGACTTTTTCAAGCGGTACGCCCATACCTTCGGCGATTTCGTTTTGAACCTCGAACGGAAGGTAGCCGTAAATTCTTTGCGCTTCCTGCATAACATGCATCAGCAGGCTCTTATCATTCTTGCAATCACGAATGATCTGCTGAAGTTCGTCATGCTGTTCGACGGTGTCCTTAAAAGGAATTTTGCTGATTTTCTTTAGCATAAAATTTCCTCCCTCTCAGATAATAGATTTCTTAGTCAAAATTTATAGTCCGTTATTTTCTTAACAAAGTATAAACTTCCACAATGGGTATTATATCAGAGATATGACAAAAAATCTACTGTTTTTTAGGATAAAATTTGTAAAAATTGCGAGAAAATATTGGGAAAACCCAAACTTAAAGCGGACGGTTGCCCGTCCGCTTTCGAAAATCTTTTCATATATCAAAATTTAAAGAGCCTGAGAACTTTCAAATTGAAAAGTTCCATTATGATAATACCGAGAATTGAGAATACCTGCCACGGTAATCTGCTTTCGTCGACGTTCAAATCGGCTATTGCGGCGCTGTTATAAAGTCCGATAATAGTCGAATTCTGTGTTCCCGTGACTGAAATGAGTTCGTTTGCCGCCGCATAGACTATCGCATGGAACGCAAGCTCACCTGCGATATGTTCGTAGCTCATCAAGTAATCGGTGTTACCGTCGCCGTCGGTTATCAGCGATTCGCCCTGTTTTTCATAGAGCTGTTCGACCGTCTGTCTGAATACATCGTAATTAAAAATGTCGGGGTTGTCCTTGATGTCCACTGCGATATAGACTGTCGTTTCGCCGTTTTCCAACTGTACGGGGTAGTATTTTACATCGTTCAAAACCTCAAGTACCGATGCGTCAACATCGTCGACGTTGACGAAAATGTAAGTTTCCATTATTTTCTTAAGCTCGGCTACCGTAATTTCGACAACGCTCTGTGACGGCTCTTCCGGTTCGGTAGGCTGATCGGGATCTACGGGTTTGTCCGGTTGGTCGGGGTCTACGGGTTTGTCGGGGTCGTCGGGGTCACCCGGCTTAATGCTCTCGATGAATTTAATCATGAGTTTTGAGCCGATATCGACAGCCTTCTCGATGTTTTCACTCGTCAGTACAACTTCCATTATGTACGGCTCAAGGTCTTTTGCCAATGAAGCCGACAGTTCGCTTATGCGTTTGACTGCGCTTGAAAAAGTTTTCGCATCGTCCTCAACCGCAGAAACGATGTCATCTGTCTGTACCGAAGCCGCACCGACGGTCAACGCCGTTGAAAAGCCGAGAACCAAGCTCAAAATTACCGCTAATATTTTCTTAGTCATAATAACGCCTCCTATTCTTCCGTATTGTAACATTGCAAGATAAAAATGTCAATCGTTTTTTCGCCTGAAATATTATTTTTTGAAAAGTACAGGCAAACGGGTACGTTTTTCGGCATTTTTCGCACATTGAAGCTCGGTTTTGATTTTTATTGCAAGAATTTTTTCTTTTTCTCTTGACAGGATATTTAAAGATATGTATAATAATCAAGCACTAAATTTAATACGCTGCTATGGCTCAGGCGGTAGAGCACTTCCTTGGTAAGGAAGAGGTCACCGGTTCAAATCCGGTTAGCAGCTCCAGACGAAAATCCGTTCACGAAAGTGAGCGGATTTTCGTCTGTATTTTTCATTATTCATTTTTCATAATTCATTATTCATTCAACAAAACGGATTTTCGAATGAATAATGAAAAAATGAAGTCGCTTCGCTGATGAATAATGAATAATTTTGACTTGAATTATAAATTGTGCTATAATTTTTGTACAGGATGTGATTTCATGAAAGAAAATATCTTAATTGATAAATCAATTGAGTTTGCGGCAAGAATTGTAAAATTGCATGATTTTTTAGTCAAGAACAAGAAGGGCTTAACAATAGCCAAACAGATAATTCGTAGCGGAACAAGCATCGGTGCAAACATAAATGAAGCAAATTACGGTCAAAGTCCGGCTGATTTTATTTCTAAAATGCATGTCGCACTAAAAGAAACTGCCGAAACTGAATATTGGATAAAGTTGCTTAATATGTCCGGATATATAGATGATAAAATGAGTAGTTCACTACTTGATGACTGTTTAGAGATTAAGAGAATACTAATTTCTTCTATTAAAACGGCAAAAGAAAATTTGAAATAATTTTCGGACATTTTACTTTCCTCACAACCCACACAGCGAAAGCGACCATAGCAAGAATTCCGAGAGGGTTCACTTCTTCGCCGAAAAGTTCGAAAAGCATAAAACTCAAACAAAAAGCAGAGGTATTGAGCCTCTGCTTTTTGTGCGTTCGCTCGTCGTCGGTCGCAACCGTTTTGTGCTACCGTACATAACTGCCTGTAAAACTTTTAAAAATAAGCGTAGCAAACAGCGTTTTTTGTGGTATAATAACCTCACGAAATACAGCCCAAATCAAAGATTTGGTGTATTTCGGAGAACATTGTATCACAAATTCTTTACGGTAAAGCGGCTAACGCCGCTATTTTATGGCATACGCCGGAATTTGTGGTATAATAACCTCACAAAATACAGTTAAAATCAAAAATTTGGTGTATTTCGGAGAACATTGTATCACAAATTCTTTACGGTAAAGCGGCTAACGCCGCTATTTTATGGCATACGCCGGAATTTGTGGTATAATAACCTCACAAAATACAGTTAAAATCAAAAATTTGGTGTATTTCGGAGAACATTGTATCACAAATTCTTTACGGTAAAGCGGCTAACGCCGCTATTTTATGGCATACGCCGGAATTTGTGGTATAATCATTTTATCTTCGACCCCAAGCCGTCTGTACTCCATAAGAAAGAAAGGAAAAGCATGAAAAAAGTTATTGTTGTTTCAAAGACACATCTCGATCTGGGTTTCACCGACTATGCGGAAAACATCAGACAAAAATATATTAACGAATTTATCCCTCAGGCGATTGAACTTGCCGATACTGTCAACAGCGAAGACAAGAAAAATTTCGTCTGGACGACGGGTTCATGGATAATCAAAGAAGGTCTCCTGTACTCAAACGAAAAGCAAAAAGAAAACCTCGTTCGTGCGATCAAAAACGGCGATATCGTCGCCCACGCTTTGCCTTTGACGGTACATTCGGAGTTGCTCGATTATGACACTTTCGACTACGGATTGTCCATCATCGACGAAATCGACGCAATACGTGGAAAAAAGACGGTCTCGGCAAAAATGACCGACGTACCCGGCCACACAAAAGCGATAGTTCCGCTTTTGGCAAAGCACGGGATCAAGCTTCTTCACATCGGCGTCAACGGCGTTTCGGCTATGCCCGAGGTGCCCGAATGCTTCCTTTGGAAATGCGGTGAATGCGAAATAGTTGTCGTCTATTCCGGTCACTACGGCGGAGCGTTCAAGTCACCTCTTATCGACGAAGTGCTCTACTTTGATCACACCGTCGACAATCGCGGTGCGCCTTCTCCCGAAAGAGTACAGGCGAAGCTAGACGAAATTCAAAAAGAATTCCCCGATTACGAGGTTACCGCGGGAACGCTCGATGAATTCGCCGAATGTATTTGGAAAGTACGGGGAAAATTGCCCGTAATCGAAAACGAAATCGGCGACACTTGGATACACGGCGGTGCGTCCGACCCTTATAAATCGGCGTCATTGAGAGAGCTTATGAGGCTTAAAAGGCAGTGGCTTGCGGACGGCTCAATGTCTCGCACAAGCGAAGAATATAGGCTGTTTTCGGACTACCTGCTGTGCCTTGGAGAGCACACCTGCGGTATGGACTCGAAAATCGGCTTGGCGGACTATGAAAACTATCTCAAAAGCGATTTCAACCTTGCAAGAAAGCTTGATAAGGTTGAAAGAAAATGCTCGTCACCCGAATATCCTTACACCGA
Organism: uncultured Faecalibacterium sp.; assembly: GCA_964495955.1. GTDB lineage: Bacteria > Bacillota > Clostridia > Oscillospirales > Acutalibacteraceae > UBA6857. The sequence continues at coordinate 1,497 of CAZBXS010000085.1, read as the reverse complement.
CCCTTGCACTACAAATGAAGCTTCTTCGGACAACTCCTATTCGCGCATAGAAAGAAGCTGGGCAGAGCAACGAGAGTACATCGAAAAGGCTTTATCCGTCCTTAGCAGCAAGCACAAGCTGCAAGCCGAAGCCGCATTGAAAAGGCTTCTGCCCGATGCACCCGAAAATGCAGTCGGCAAGGAATACTCCTCTCCCTTGCGCTTTGCGGGAAATGAAATTGAAATTAACAGCTACGGCGGTATAGAAAGACTTTCACTTCATGGAAAAGAAGTCATCCGCAAAAACTGTTCTCCTGCCGTCGAATACCGTTCATACTCCGACAAGGACTATGATTTTTGGTTTACGCATTATTCACGGAATATGTATGAAAATCGCGCGTGGGGCTACGCCGATTTCGGTCGCCCGCTACTTGACAGGCACAGCGGAAAGTACCCTGTCGGAAGCTTTTACTATACAGCCGAAAAAATCACAGTTATCGAAGAAAGTAACTGCTTTAAGGCTGTATGTTGTCTCAAATGCGACAAAAGCTTATGTGAAAGCTTAGGCGCGCCGCGCGACTTCAGGATAACCTACACACTTTCCGAGGACAAGCTTCACATCGATGCTTCGTGGTACGAAAAGGACGCAAACCGTCTTACCGAGGCGATATTCCTACACCTGTACCCGACAGGCGAAAAACTCACACTCACTAAGCTCGGAGAAGAAATCGACCCCGAAAACGTCGTTTCGTTCGGTGGCAGAAAGCTTCACGCCGTCGAAAATTTCACCGTTAAGAGCGGCGACGTGTGCTTCAAATTCACAGCACACCACTCCCCTCTCATCTCACTCGGCAAGGGCAAAATTCTCGAATACGACAACAAAATCGAGGACTTTAGAACCGACGGCGTAGCGTATGTACTTTATGACAATGTATGGGGTACGAACTTCCTGTTGTGGTATGAAAATAACGCACGCTTTGAGTTTGAGGTTACAACGGAAGAAAACTGATAACTTCTTTATGGGAGATATGTTATGAAATACTCGCTTTTCTTGATTTCGGGCATCTGCTTTTGTGTTCTCGGAATAATAAATATCAAAGGCAACATAAACGCTGTTCATTGGTACAACAGACGAAAGGTCACCGAGGAAGACAAACCCAAATATGCTAAAGCGATGGGGATAGGTACGCTTATAATCGGCGTTTCCTATATTGTAGCCTACATAGTGACATTTTTCTCGGAAAGTGCAATGCCGTTCATAGTTTTGACCGCAATGGCGATAGGTTTAGCATTTATGCTTTATGCTCAATTTAAATATAATCATGGGATATTTTAAAATTTGTGCTAAATCGTAAAACGTGCGCAGTAGCGAAGCGAGTGCACGTAGCAAAAAGCAGGGGCTCGATGCCCCTGCTTTTTGCTGTTACCGCCGACTTACTTCTTAGGCATAAAATATTCGAACTCGATACGCCCAAAACACAACATTTCACTTTCTCTCGAACATTTTTTGCCTTGAAA
>CAZBXS010000084.1:0-5788 GCA_964495955.1 uncultured Faecalibacterium sp. | reverse complement strand
CGCTTCGCTACTGCGCACCCTCCGGCGTCGTGCTCGTGCACCGTCTCAGACCGCTCGCTACGCTCCCGCCTTCGAGGTGCGTCGCACGACGCCCCGCCTGCTTCGCAGGCGGGGCGTGACTGTCTTATTCAACCGATTTCAAAGAATCGACCATGCTTATTTTCTTAAGGTGCCGTCTCATGACGAGGTTGACTACTGCCGTAAACGCAAACGAAAGTACGAGTGCGTATAAGAATGACAGCGGACTTATCGTCCTGCCGAAACGGACTATGTCGACCTCTGCGATGGATATTACAATTCGGTGAAGCGGTATTCCGAGGATAAGTCCTATGAGAGTTCCTATCACCGTCAAAATCCAGTTTTCGTGTGAAATATAGGCGGAAACTTCGCCCTTGTTAAAGCCGAGTACTTTTAAGGTAGCGATTTCTTTGTACCTTTCGTTTATGTTGATATTCGAAAGGTTATACAGAACTATGAACGCCAAAAGTGCCGCCGCCACTACGATTATCAATACGACATAGTTTAAGCTCGTCATTATGTTTTGAAGGCTTTCTATCGTCTGTGAAGTGAACGCCACAGCGTTTATGTCTTTCTTTCTCATCAGTTCCTGCGAAAGATTGGCTCGCTGATCGGCCGTAACGCCGTCGCTAAGACACGCCGTTACATAGTTGTAGCCGACCTTTTCTGCGAACAGTGTTTCATACGCAGTCGGTGAAATATAAACGTAATGGAAAGTGTAATTTTTGATTATTCCCGTTACGGTTACGGCGACATCGCCTTTTTCTCTCTCGAATATTATCTGATCACCGACCGAGAGTTTTAGCTCACTTGCGAGTTTGTCGGTCACGATACAGCCTTTTTCGCCGAGGGTGTATGTTCCCCGTCCGTTTTTCGCCGTCAAAGTGACATAATTCGAAAGTTCGGCAGGCTCTTGTGCTATGACGAGGTTTATCTCCATGTCGCCTTTTGCTTTCGTACTTGTTGCACGCATTACTTTCATTGAAGTCATCGTCGCACGTGAAATTTCCTGCCTGTTTCTTATCGTTTCGAGTATTTCGCTCGATTCGTCCGCACTTTGCTCGTTTTTGAGGACTATTTGAATGTCGTACTTGCAAACGCTGTCCGAATTTTCGAATTGGTTCGTAAGTACGGAGCCTATCGAATCGCTAAGTCCGAACCCTGCGACAAGCAGAGCCGTACAGCCGGCTACACCGGCTATAGCCATGATGAAACGCTTTCTGTTTCTGAAAACATTTCTGCATGTAACTTTCGTCGAAAAGCTAAGGCGTGACCAAAGATTTTCGAATTTTTCGAGGAATATTCTCGACCCCGCTTTCGGAGCTTCCGGTCTCATGAGTGCAGACGCTTCCGTCTTGAGACTCTTGTTTACGGCAAAATACGATGCCAAAACCGTTGAACCGGTCGCAAGTACGGCGCCGATAAGTGCGTAGCCGACACGGAACTTGATTTCGACCGACGGCAGATCGTACAAAATCGAATACGCCGTTGTTATAGCTGTCGGGAACAGCCAGAAGCCGATAACAGAGCCTAAAACAGAGCCGATTATGCTCGCCGAGAACGCATATATCAAGTACTTCATCATGATCTGGGTATTTTCAAAGCCTAAAGCCTTGAGCGTACCTATCTGTGTCCTGTCCTCTTCGACCATTCTCGCCATCGTGTTAAGGCTGACCATAGCTGCAACGAGGAAGAATATCCACGGAAATACACGTGACAAAGCCGCCATACGATTGGAATTTTGCTCGTATTCTTCATATCCCATAACGGCGTCCTGCCTCGGATTTACATACCATTTGGCTGTATCGAGGTTTTCAAGCAGAGCTTCCGCTTCTTCGAGGGTATATTTCGCTTTGTCGAGTTCTTCGTACACTTCGGTCACTTTAGCGTCGTATTCTGCGTCGACCGTATCGACTTTTTCTTTCGCCAAAGATACCTGTACTTCGAGATTTGTTATATCGTTTTTCTTTTCAAGCAGCTTTGTAAGAGCTTCCTGCTCGCCTGTCTGTATGTCGCTTTTCGCTTTTTCCAGAGCGACTTCTGCGTTATCAAGCGTAGTTTTAGCTACCGAGAGCTGTTGTTTGAGTTCGTTTAGCTTGTCGACAAGTACTTTCGCTTCGTTAAGCGACTGCTCACGCTCTTTTAAAAGTGCCTGCGCCGCCGTAAGTCCCGCTCTTGATGCCGTGAGTTTCATTTCGAGACTTTGAAGTTCCGGCTCCATGTACGCCGCTATTTCGTCGGCTGTTCCGACCGCAGAAAAGTTTCTGATATCGGCGATAAGATTTTGAATTTCTTCGCTGTCAAATCCCGATGCTCTCAGATTTTCGATAACGTCATTGACCGATGTCGACTGATTATTGTTCAGTTGGTCTATTGCACTTCTGCCCGTTTTGACGGCGTTTTCGAGGGTTTCGACCGTCGTCATGGTCGACTGTACGGTATTATTCGCAACGCTCCATGTCGTGTATGCGTTGTTGTACTGCGTTTCGGCGTCTGCATACTGTTCTATCGTAGCGTTGATTTCGTCGTACTTTTTGCTCGCTTCTTCCCACTGTTTGTACTGGGTAGTCTGTTCGAGTTTCGCCATGCTTATCTGTGTGTCGGCGTCGGTTGCGGCGGAATTGTATTCTTCTTTTAAGTTTTTGACAAGCTCATCGCCGTATACCGCATAGTACTTGACCTGTTCGACTTTTTCTTTTGCCGCCTGTACTTCGGTTTCGACTTGGCTTTTCATTTTCTCGTACTCAGTTCTTCCGTCTGCGACTTTTTGGGAATATTCGTTATAAATATTCTGTACTCTGACGGTAAGCCTGTCCTGAGCTATGGATTCGATTTTCTCTTTGCACGAATTGACATATTTATCGTAGTCTTTCGTGTAAGCGTCATATTTTCCGCTGTCGGAAAGTTTAACTCCGATACCCGTGTAATAATCCAAAGTGAAACATTCTTGAGGGATATATATGAATGTTCCGAGTTTTCCGCTTCCGACCGAGGTGTAACCTCTTTCATAGGAAACATAGAGCGGAGAGCGGATAATTCCGACTATTTTGTACTCTGTCGTGTTGAGTTTGTCGGCTATATCGTTGCCGTCGGTTTCGAGGGCAACGGTAGCTCCTATTTCGAAGCTGTCGGGCGTTGAAAGCTGGCTTTCATCGACAAGACACTCATTGGTAGCTGTCGGCCAAGTACCCTCAAGGAGAGTAATTCGGTTCATGTATTCGGGTTTGTTTTCGCCGTTATTTTGATAATTATAGGCGTCGGTAACGTTAAAAGCTATCGCCTTGACAGTGTAGGCAGAGCCGTCTATGTCCGAAAGTCTTTCGCCGTTGACCTTTAAGTATCCGTCGACGCTTTTTATGCCCACAGCCGTCTGTACGCCCTCAACTGACGAAATAGCGTCAAGGTCTTCCTGCGTTAAGCCGACCGTCGACTGTATGCCGATGTCCATTAAATTTGTGCTCTCGTAATAATTTCTTGCCGTATCGAGCATGTCGGGCGCAGTGGCGTTCATACCGGCAAAAAAGCTGATACCGAGGGTAACTATTGCGATTATGGAAACGAACCTGTAGAACGATTTTTCAACCGTTCTTCTCGTCTCTCTCATCAGCATCGGGTTAAAGTCACGCTTAAAATTAAAGCTAAAGCCGTTCTTTTTGTTTTTATCGGTACTTTTTGATTTTGTACTTTTAGCTGTATTCGCTTTTTTCGAAGTTGTTTTCTGTACTTTTTTATCCGTTTTCATATTCCGCCCTCCTTTCAGTCGGTATATTTTATCACCATTCTATATCGTCGACCGAAAGAGGTGTGTCATTTACGGCAATTTGAGTAACTCTGCCGCTTCTCATGGTTATTATCTTGTCCGCCATGGGCGTCAGTGCTTGGTTATGGGTGATAAGTACAACAGTCATTCCCGTCTCATGACAGGTGTCCTGCAAAAGTTTCAAAATCTGTTTACCCGTGTTATAGTCGAGTGCACCCGTCGGCTCGTCGCACAAAAGCAGTTTCGGATTTTTCGCCAAAGCTCTTGCTATAGATACTCTTTGCTGTTCACCGCCCGAAAGCTGAGACGGGAAGTTATTAAATCTCTCGGCAAGTCCTACCTTAGTCAGCATACGACCGGGGTCTACGCTTCTCGGTGTCAGCTGAGTGGCAAGCTCGACATTTTCAAGCGCAGTCAGATTTTGTACAAGATTATAGAACTGAAATACAAATCCGACATCGCAACGCCTGTATTCGACAAGTCTCTTTTCGTCGAACGAAGTTATAAGTTCTCCGTCAACTCTTATTCTGCCGTCGTTACATTCGTCCATACCGCCGAGCATATTGAGTACTGTCGTTTTGCCTGCACCGGACGCACCGACGATAATGCAAAATTCGCCCTGTTCGATATCGAAGGTGACACCGTCGGCGGCGTTTATTGATATTTCGCCCATTTTGTACTTTTTATAAACATCTCTGAATTCTATAAAAGCCATAATTTGTCATTCCTTATATTATATTTGAATTTGTACTTTATTCTTTGCGGTAATATTTTCTTCTTATTCGTGCGGCCCGAGGTTGCCCTCACGCCAATGTTTACGGCAAAGAGAAGTATATTTTTCGTTCGCACCGAGCACGACCTGTTCGCCCTGCTTTATAATTCCGTTTTCGTCAAAGCGGGCATTCCATATTGCTTTTTTACCGCACCAACATATTGTTTTGACTTCCTCTATCGTATCCGCCCACGCCAAAAGCCACTGACTTCCGGGAAAAAGGTCGCCTTTGAAGTCGGCTCTGAGCCCGTAGCATACAACCGGTACATTCAAGTCGTCGACTATATGTACCAGCGTTTCGACTTCTTCTTTCGTCAAGAACTGTGCTTCGTCGACTATCAGGCAATCGACTTTTTTCACTTCTTCAAGGTCAAGCTCATGAAAAAGTACACATTCGCTTTCAAGTCCGCACCTTGAATATATTCTGTGTGTACCGTTTCTTGTGTCAACGGCGGGTTTTGCGATTATGACTTTCTGTCCACGCTCCTCGTAGTTGTACTTGACCATAAGCGCATTAGCGGTCTTGCTTGAACCCATTGCGCCGTATCTGAAATATAATTTTGCCATATTATTCTCCTACCTGATCGTCCTGTGTGAATACTTTTTCGTATAAAACTTCTTTCGTGTCGACATCTCTGACTGTTACGGTACAGTTTTGTTCGTCTCGGTCGGTTTGGGTGTAACTTTGGTAAACCAAGCAACTTTGTCCGACAAGTTCGACCATGAGTGCGCTCGTTGAGTCTTTTTCATAATCGACTTTGACAACGTCGATTTTCATTTCGCTGAAATCTTTGTTTCTGTCGATATTTTTTATGTACGGATAATCCGAATCGGAATTCATCAGTCCGTAGACATTTTTAATTACCGCTACGCCTATCTTGTACATCAACATATCGTAATCGTTTTCTTCTATCTCGACCTCGATAATGCCCTTGCGTTTGTTGTACTCGGCACTTTCGAAGCCGTTTTTCTCGGCATAGTCACTGAGATTGTCAAGTTCATCTTGAGACAGGCTTTGAGCGGAAATATTCACCCGTACTTTTCCGTCGTCTTTTCCGCAACCGAGCAGAACACAAGACAAAGCCAGCGTCAAAGCCAAAATTGCAGTTGCGATTTTCTTCATATTTATCCCTCCGAATATCTTTTGTGCACAGTTGGATTGTATTATACCATAAGCGTTCCCAAAAAGCTATAATTTGAAAAATACTTTTTAATAAATTATACAGTCAGTTTATCAA
>CAZBXS010000083.1:0-5868 GCA_964495955.1 uncultured Faecalibacterium sp. | reverse complement strand
CAAGCCAGATGTTTTTGGAGTACCTGTTCATTCTGTAGGCTTTCAAAAGGTTATATCCGAGTGCTCCGCTGACTGCTGTCATAGCGACTAAAGCTGCGCACAAGACGGCAAGTACTTTCACAGAGCAACCGTTCTTTTTCTTCTCTTTCTTCATTTTTTGCTCCTTTTTCGCTTTATTTTATATATCCGAGTTTCTGCATTTAGCAAATGCTTCGGGCACTTCTCGCCCCACGCCTTACGGCGTGCGCTCGAAGTACCGCTACGCATTTGCTGCCGCCCCGCTTATGCGCCCCGGCACCCCGCCCCGCCTGCTTCGCAGGCGGGGCGAAAATCAAAATTCCATACCGTTAAGTTTCATAAGTTCTCTGGCACTGTCAAGCGAATCGACACCCGTCCTGTTCTTTATCGGAGCAAACTCCTTTTCTCTTTCCACTTCATACGACAGACAGCTGTCCATAAGATGTACCATATCTATTATCAACGTCTCGAATTTGTAGCCGTTGGGTTCGTCCGGATTTATCTTCTCGCCGTTTTCGTTTATATACGGTATTTTCTTTTTTGCGATATGAAGTGGCATATCTTTGTCGGCAAGTTCGACGAGCTTTTCTATCTTGAAAAGGTAATTGAGTATAACGCCGAAGTCATAGGCAAGTCTTCCGTTTTCGTCACGAAGTTCCGCCATTTCGTCGGTCATTTCGTAATATTCGACTATCGACGGCTTTCCGTCCTCAAGACAGAGTACGCCGACTTTTTCTCTCTCGTCGGCTTTTCTGACTACCTTTGCCCCGATATCCGCATTCGCAAGTACCGTCGCTCCGACAAATGTCGGGTCGTTTATCTTCTGAAGCACATTATCGACCGAGAAAGCGCTGAGATATTCAAGTCCTCTCTCTTTCATATCGTCCAAAAGTCCTGCGCTTACCATCGACTTGAACCAACCGCCGTTTCCGTTAGGTGAGAGGGCGATTTTGCCTTTTTCGCTCATGTATATTTTGCCGTTGTAGTCGACAGCGGGCGTCATCTCCTGAATGAAGAATTTGACGCAGGATTTATCGTAACCGAAATAGTCGTTTTCTTCGAAGAATGCGACCGTATCGGCGTTATTTATGTCGCTTGTCATGATGTACAGGGGAACGAATGCACCGCACAGGTCTTTTATATGCAAAAGCCAATTTATGTGCGCTTGGAAAAGGTAGAGCGTCTTGTTGACGCCGACATTGAGCATACCTTTGGGTTTGTCAAGTCCGAGCCTTGTCCCCTGACCGCCGGCTAAAAGCACCGCACCGACTTTTTGTTTTGAAAGTATTTCGATGCCCATTCGGTCGTATTCGTCTTTTTTCTCCGATATTTCTTCTTTCGTCAAAGCACCGAGAGGTTCGAATTTGCCCCTTGACGCCATAACGTCGTCTTTTGACAGCACTTCGAAAATTCGCCAATCTATACTTGCTATTTGGTCAAGAAGCGATTTTTGCCCATCAGATGAAAGTTCGTCAAAAAATTTCAGAACATGACTTTGACCGTGCTGTGCCAAAATTTGTTCGGCTTGTTTTAGATCCATGATATTTTCTCCTTTAGACATGAAGTATAAATTTGTCTTGGTTTTTGTTGAACATTATAAGACCTACCGTTGTCAGTACCACGCCGAAACCGAACGCATAAAGGCAGGTCGAAAGTTCAAGCGGTCTTGCGTACAAAACGCAGTTTCTGAAGTTCTTTATTATACAGAAAAGCGGATTTATATTAAGTACCCACGATCTGCCCGATGCGTCGAAACGGCTGACATCGTAGAAGATAGCACAGGTGTACATAATAAGCATCAAAAATACGCTCCAGAGATATTCGAGATCTCGGAAAAATACGCCCACAGTCGCAAGTATCATACCCGAACCGAACGCCAAAAGGAGCAACAGAAGTAACGGTATCGGTGCAAAAAGCATGTACAGCGACGGCGAAACACCGACAACTATTATGGCGCCGACAAGTACCAAAAGCGAAATCAGGAATATAACATAGTTCGAAAGGATACTTGACAGCGGATATAAGTACTTCGGAACATAAACTTTTTTGATCATGCCGGAATTACTTCTTATTGATCTGACGCAAGCGTTTGTCGAACCGGAGTAGAAACTGTAAAGAAGCCTACCGGAGAGAATATATACGGTGAACTGCTTGTCGTTATTTCCGAAAAGAGTGCCGAATATAAACGTCAGTACCAATGTGGTCAAAAGCGGTTCGATAAGCGTCCAAACGATACCGAGATATGAATTTCGGTACTTGAGCTTTATTCCCTTAACGACATTTTCCTTGAGGAAATATCTGTAGTGCATGAAGTTGTCGATCATTTGTCTCATCTTTTTTCTTCCTTTCATCATCTGCGAAGAAGTTTCTCCGCTTTTCTGAGATAATCGATATTTTTTATTTTCATAAGGTCTTTTTTCTCTGCCGAGCCGAGAAGATATATCTGTTTTTTCTCAATAGCATTAAAACCGCCTAACTCGACAATTTTTTCTTTGTTCTCTTTGTAATATGAAAAACAGACCTCATATGCCCTTTTTTCGTTTTCTTCGCTATACTGCGATAAAAGTCCGAACGCCAAAAGTCTCGCAGCGTGAAGCATTTGTTTTTGCATAAGTGTTTTTTCGTCGGGGTACTTATCACTCAGTGCCCCGTACCTCATCAGATGTGCACGAAATCGGTCGCACAAATTGGCGATGCTTTCCGTTTTCGATATGCCGTCACTTCTGATAAGATAGTTATATTTTCCTTCGGGCAGTACGCACACCGACTTAGCTTTAGTGAAAAGTACAGGTGTAACTGGGATATCCTCAAAAGCCATTCCTTCGGGGAAAGTCACGCCGTCGAAAAGCTCTTTTTTAAAGATTTTGTTCCAGACGTAGTTTTTGATTTTTCCGTCTTGCAATATTTCTTTTACAGCCGAATTTGTATCTAAAACCGTCTTTTTTTCGAAAGACGGCACTTTCGCCTTTTCTCCGTCTTTTTCGGTAAAGTGCGAACAGCAAACTATATCACACTCTCCCCTTTCGCTTAACATATAGGAGTACATATCGCTTTCGATATAATCGTCACTGTCAACGAAAGTTATAAATTCGCCCGTAGCCTTTTCAAGTCCCGAATTTCTCGCCGAGGAAAGTCCGCCGTTAGATTTGTGTATGACGGTTACTCTTTCGTCTTCTTTTGCGAATTCGTCGCATATTTTCGGGCAGTTATCGTCGGAGCCGTCGTCGACGATAATAATTTCCAAGTTTTCATATGACTGCGTCAGTACTGACGAAAGGCATTTTCGAAGATATTTTTCCGTTCTGTAGACGGGGATTATTACGCTCAGCTTTTCAGCCATTTTTGTCTCCCTTTGCGACTTCTTTTACCTTTTCGTATATGCGACGGCAGTTATCCGTGTCACGATACAAAAAGAAGCCGTCCAGCCTTTCTTTGTATTTTTCGCTTAAAACCGTATTTTTCATCAGGTTTTCGAGTTCGTCAAAAAGTGCGTTTTCGTCATATACGACCTTTCCGAAGCCGTCTCTTTCATAGTCGAAATAACCTTCGGCAAGGTGCTCGCTACGGTACTTTTCGTAGTCAAACTGATAGTACACGACCGGTTTTTCCATGTAAGCAAAGTCCATTACGGCACTCGTGTAATCGGTCAGCATTAAAGCCGACTCTTTCATCAAAAGCTGTAAATCGTATTCTTCCCAGTCAGCCACCGTCACGCAGTCGGAGTTTACCCCGTCAAAACAGTGGGCGACATTTCGGTGCGGATAGAGTACCGCCGTCATACCGTATTTTTCGAGCATTTCACGAAGTCTTTCGCTTTTCAGAAACTTTTCCCAAGTTTTGTAGTACTCGGACTCGGTTATATGTTTGTTACTGTCTTTTTTGTACGGGTCACTTGAAGCGGTACGAAGCCATGAGCGCCATGTGGGAGCTATAAGCAGTTGACGCTTTTGCGGGTAGTTTTCAAGAAGATAATCAAATCTCGCAAAGCCCGTATACGCAACGAAGTCTTCAGGATAACCGAATTTTTCCCTGACAAAATCATATTCGGGTTTAGCACCGCAAATAAACAGACGCATTCGGGTGTTTTTATAGATGAAAACATCGGCGTAATCTTTCGTTATGCCATGCTGTAAAAATACACGCTTATTTTTGAGTATCCCGTAAACTTCGAGCAGGTAGCACACTGCGGCGTTCGGTTTTCCGCCTTTTTGTGAGCTGATATTTACTTTCGCCGAAAGATAATATATCCAGTGTTTGAGCGTTCCGTAGCTGACGGTTTCGCCGAGTTTTGCGACTTTTTCGAAATCGGGCGACTTCGGATTTATCGCATAAACGACATCTTGCTTTGTGTTTTCACGTACATATTTATAAAACCAATAGCCGTTGTCACGTGCCTCGTTTTCATATTCGCACACAAGCCACATATCCGCTCTGTGTCGCCTGTACCACAAAGAAATGGGATAGGCTATCAAAAACAAAAAAATGTGTCCGAAATCACGCAGGCTGACCGCTTTGAGTTTAGCGAAAAATCTTTTCATCTCACTCAGCTCCGATTTTCAGGAAGTATGATGTACGGTGAGTCTTTGATCGTTTTGTCTTCGAGGTCTCTGCGAATTCTTGCGGCGTTTTTAGCACCTTTGGTTTCACCCGTTTTTTCTCTGTACACCCTCGTGACATCGAACACGTCACCCGACGCTATAACCCTGCCTTTTTCCAAAAGTATGGCTTTGTTACAAAGTCTTTCGACCTGTTCGACCGAGTGCGAGACGAACAAAACCGTGACGCCCTTGTCAAACATTGACATTATTTTCGCTTCGCTCTTTTTTCTGAATTTTGCGTCGCCGACGGACAAAACTTCGTCGAGAATGAGAATATCCGGACACACGACCGTCGCTATGGCAAATCCCAAACGGGAACGCATACCGGACGAGTAGTTTTTCATCGGTACGTCGATAAATTCGCCGAGTTCGGAAAATTCGACTATTTCGTTGTATTTTTCTTCAAGAAACGGCCTTGAAAAACCGAGAACCGAGCCGTAGAGGAAGATATTCTCTTTTCCGGTATATTGAGGGTCGAAACCTGCGCCCAATTCGATAAGCGGAGCTATTCTTCCGTGGCGTTTGACTTCGCCGAGAGTTGGCTTGTAGACGCCTGCGACGACTTTCATCAGCGTACTTTTTCCGGCGCCGTTAAGTCCGAGAATGCCCAAACGGTCGCCTTTGTTGAGCGTAAACGAAACATCTCTGAGTGCCCAAAATTCGTTAAATTTCAGCTGTCTTTTCAAAAATTTGATGACATATTCCTTGATACTGTCGACTTTTTCCTTGCTGAGATTGAATTTTATACTGACATTTTTGACTTCAAGAGCTTTTTTTGCCATTATATCAAGTCCTTTCGTGGCGAAAATGCCTATGGTTTGTCTGTGTTGTCTGTACAGGTGAACGAAATGCAAAAGCGAACCGCACCGCAACAGAGCACAGTAGTGGAAATTATAATTACTGTTAGTATAACACAAACTCTCACGCTTTGCAACGAAAATGGGAGAATATGTGGAAATGTGTCCAAATGCAATCACCGATCGGTAGTGTGTGAGCATAAAGCGAAATTTTATAACAAAAGTACAGGCTTACGATATGTACCCCGTCGCCTGTACAAAAAAGCAAAAACGACGCATCGATTGATGCGTCGTTTCATTTTCAGGTTTTGAATTAAATTACTTAAGTGTAACTTTTGCGCCGACTTCTTCGAGCTTAGCCTTAGCAGCTTCAGCGTCTTCCTTGCTCATAGCTTCCTTAAGGATCTTCGGTGCGCCGTCAACAGCAGCCTTAGCGTCAGCAAGACCGAGACCTG
>CAZBXS010000082.1:0-5881 GCA_964495955.1 uncultured Faecalibacterium sp. | reverse complement strand
ATACCGCAACATGTAAAGTGACGGTAAACCAGCCGCTTAAGGCACTGAAATTCAAAAATTCGAAAGAAACTTTCTATGTCGGAAAAGAGTCCGCAGTCGATATGGTATTTACTCCGTCGAATGCATCGAATAAAAAATGTACTTGGAAATCGTCCGATAAGAGCGTAGCGACAGTCGATTCAAACGGCGTTATAACAGCCGTAGGCATCGGTACATGTACAATCACCGCAACGAGCAAGGACGGAAACTACAAGGCGACTTGCAAACTGACGGTAATTAAGAAAGTTTATCCCCGTTCGGTATCTCTCAACAAGACGAAAGCTACGGTTAAAGCGGGTCATACTTTACAGCTGACCGCTACGGTCAAACCGAGTGACGCTTCTATTAAGACGGTCAAATGGTCAACGAGCGACAAAGATATCGCAACGGTCAACTCAAAGGGTCTCGTTACTGCGAAAAAGGGCGGTACGGTGACAATAACCTGTACAACAAAAAGTTCGGGCAAGAAAGCGACCTGTAAGATAACGGTCACTCAAAAGGTCGAAAAAGTAACAGTCAGTGCAAGCGCAATGACCCTCGTTTCCGGAAAGACCAAGACGCTCACAGCCACCGTCTCACCCTCAAGTGCGACAAACAAGAGCATTAAATGGTACTCCGGCGACACGGACATAGTCAAGGTCGACAAGAACGGAAAAGTTACCGCCGTCAACGCAGGTACGGCGTATGTCACGGCAAAATCAAAGGACAATTCGAAAGCACTCGCAAGGTGTAAAGTCACCGTAATACAGGCACCGAAGAAAGTCACACTCAGCCTTGACGAAGCGACACTCAAGCGTGGAGGAAAAATGACGCTTACAGCGAAAGTTTCGCCCTCTAACAGCTACGATAAGACGGTCGAATGGTCATCGAACAAGACGTCGGTTGCGAGAGTTTCGTCATCGGGCGTTGTCACCGCAGTCAGCAAGGGTACGGCAACGATAACATGTAAAAGTACGGTAAATGACAAGGCGGTCGGCGTTTGTGTCGTTACAGTCGAAGAACCAGTCAGAGGAATTGCACTCGCAGTCAACAGAATGACCCTCACAACAGGCAAGACGAAGACACTTTCATATACAATAACGCCGTCGTATGCGTCAAACCAGAAAGTTACGTTTAAGACCAGCGATGACGAAGTCGTAACGGTCAGCAAAAAAGGTGTTGTCGAAGCGGTCGGGCCGGGAACGGCAACGGTTACTGTCAGAACAAATGACGGATATTTTGTCGACAAATGTACAATAACGGTAATCGAGCCGGTAATTTCGATACGTCTCAGCAAGACGAAAATGACCCTCGAAGTAGCCGACAGCAAGACGCTCACAGCTACGATAAAGCCGAGCAATGCGACCAACAAGGAAGTCACATGGCGTTCGAGCAACAGCTTGATAGCACGTGTCAGCCAGAGCGGTAAAGTTACTGCGCTCAAACCCGGAACGGTTACGATAACCTGTTCTTCCGCTGACGGAGTACAGGCGACTTGCGAAGTAACCTGTGTCATCGGCGTAGAGGCGGTCGAGCTGAACAAGACCTCCGTCACGCTTGAAAAAGGCAAGACTAAGACGCTCAAAGCGACAATAGAACCGAGCGATGCGACGATAAAAGACGTCACATGGTCAAGTTCCGACGAAAGCGTGGCGACAGTTGACAAAAACGGCAAAATCACCGCTAAGAAAAAGGGTACAGCCACAATCACCTGCAAGACGAAACAGGGCGGATACAAAGCGACCTGTACGGTGAAAGTGAAGTAAACCAAACGCAAAAGTTAAAATAACTACAAAAGGACGGGTATTGCCCGTCCTTTTTAGTTGGTGAATTATTCTGTTTTTTTCGTACAGGTGTATGTTTTTCGTAAGGTAAGCGAGTTCTTTAACGCTCATCGGTTAAACCGAGAATATAGTCTGTTGTCGTTTGATAAAGTTTCGCTAAGGCTATCAAAACGTCGGAAGGAATGTCCCGAAATCCACGCTCATAGCGGTTGTATTGAGGTTGTTTCATTGAAAGGTATTCGGCAACTTGCGCTTGGGTCATGTCGTTATCTTCACGCAGATCACGCAACCGTTTGTAATATCCCATAATACTATCTCCGAAAAAATATTTTTTCTCATATTGACATTGATATTTATTGGGTATATAATAAGCTCAAATATAACCGATTGGTTATATTATAACTATACGGTTATACAATTATTTGTATTTGGAGGAATTTTTATGGGAAAGAAAGTTATTTCATTCTTGCTTGCTACGGTAATGTTGTTTGGAGTTTTGCCGATCGGTGATTTAGTAATTCAAGCAAACGCCGCATATGAGAACACATATACCAATACCGGTAATCAGCGAAACGATATTATTGGTGTCGCAAAAACGCAGTTAGGTTATACCGAGGGTTATAACAATGACACTAAGTACGGTAATTGGTACGGTTTGCCAAATGAACCGTGGTGTGCAATGTTTGTCAGTTGGTGTGCAAATCAAGCAGGTATAAGCACAGATATTATACCGAAAATTTCAGGCGTTCCGAATTATTTTGATAATTCTGCTTTTACAATTCATTATTCCGGCTATACCCCTCAACCCGGCGACCTTTTCATAACAAAGAGCAGAACCCATGTCGGCTTGGTTTGGTATACCGAGGGATCTGATTTTTATTCTATTGAGGGTAACAGCGGTGATTGCGTTTGCAGTCATCAGTATCCAATAAGCAGTTATATCTTCGCTGAGCCTAAGAATTATATCGTTTCACATACAATAAATTGGGATTTCTCTAAACCGACTACATATCCCTCATACAGCGGTCATCTTGATGTCGGCTCGGTGGACGACAGTGAAACCAGAGTTTCTTTTGTACAAACATCTCTTAATTACTTAGGCTTTTACTGCGGTGAGGTAAACGGTCGATTTACTTCAGATACAAAAGAGCAAGTTAAAAATTTCCAAAGTGCAGTTGGACTTAATGCTGACGGAATAGTTAATTCGGAAACTTGGAACATGCTTGTTTCCCGTGTAGGTTTGAGTGATGTGGGTTCTGATTTTTATGCATATATTATTTTGAAAAAAAGTTGGAAACATCTTGAAGGAACCGAAGACTATAATGTTCAGATCGCCACAAACGGAAACAGCGACTATGACCCAAAACAAATTTGGCATGTCGAAAGAACATCGGAGGGCAGATATAAATTTAAAAATGCATATAACGGGACAATGCTCGATCTTAATAATTTCGATGTTACAAACGGAAACAACGTCCAAACCTGTTGGGAAAACGGAACAAAAGCTCAAGAATGGGTAATCGCTTATTCCCTTGACGGTAATGCTTATTGCATACGAACAGCCTGTGGCAATACCGTGCTTGACAGCACAGGAGGAGCGACGTCTGCCGGAACGAATATTGAAATTTGGCAGTATAACAACACAGATGCTCAAAAATATATTCTTTATATATATGGCAGTGAAAGTGAACCTTACAAAAAACCTGAAGCTCCGTCAGCATCAACGCTCACGGTTAAACCGAATTCTACAACCACCGCTTTCTCATGGAGCGAATCGCCTTTAAAGGACAAGAAACTCGACGACCGTACCTATATTCTTCGTGTGTGGAAAGGCAACAACGCAAGTGGCGATGTGTACGCAAAAAAAGTATTGTCCGGTGACACGCTGAGCTGTAATTTAGATCTTGATGACGGAACATACACAGCTACGGTTATGGCAAGAAATACAAAATATTTGTATTATCAAACAAGCAGTAACGCAGTAACATTTACAGTTAAGTCTTGTAGTCATAATTGGCAGTGGGTTGTCGATAAAGAGGCAACCTGTAAAGAAACAGGTCTTAAACACGAAGAATGTACTTTGTGCAAAGAGACGAGAAATAAAAATACAACAATAGCCTTGGCATCTCACACGGCGGTGACCGACAAAGCCGTTTCTGCGACCTGTACAGCTACAGGCTTGACCGAGGGTTCACATTGTTCTGTCTGTGGTGCCGTAATCGTGGAGCAAACCGTCACGGAAAAAACTTCGCATAATTACAAATCCAAAGTAGTAGCTCCGACTTGTACAACAAAAGGCTACACAAAGCACGAATGTACCGCCTGCGGTGATTCTTACACAGACAGCGAAACAGTGGCTCTCGGACACAACCTCGGTGCATATCAGGTTACTGTTTATCCGCTTTGTGAAACAGCAGGATCGGAAACAGCAAAATGCACCCGTTGCTCCTATACAATTTCAAGAGAAATAAAAGCGACAGGACACGATGATGAAAACAACGACGGTGTATGTGACAATTGCGGAAAAATTCTCGAAAGCGAAAAGCCGTCGGAGAGTGTTTGCTCTTGCATTTGTCACGAAAGCGGATTTATGGGCTTCATATACAAAATTATACGCATATTCTGGAAACTGTTCAAGACAAACCAAACTTGCGATTGCGGAAAAGTTCACTACTGAAATACCGCTAAATTTTAAACAATCGGCAGAGGACGGGCATTGCCCGTCCTTTTTCAAATCGGTGAATTATCTTTTATAAAATGCCTCATACTATTTACATAAAAGCCGACGAAAACCGGCTAAAATCATATCGGAGGTAATTTTATGTCAAACAAATATTCCGGGACACAAACCGAAAAAAATCTTCGCACCGCATTTTCGGGCGAATCCGAAGCGAGAAACAAGTACACATTTTTCGCCGCAAAAGCGAAAGCAGACGGGTTTGAACAGATAGCGGCGTTGTTTTTAAAGACAGCCGAGAACGAAAAAGAGCACGCAAAACTGTGGTTCAACGAACTCGGTTCGACCGGAACGACAGCCGAAAACCTTGTCTCAGCCGCACAGGGTGAGAACTACGAATGGTCTGACATGTACCCCAAATTCGCCGAGGATGCCGAAAAAGAAGGATTCACCGAGCTTGCCGCCCGTTTTCGACTTGTAGCGGAAGTCGAACGCACCCACGAAGAACGCTACCGCACACTTCTCCACAACGTCGAAGCGCAGGAAGTGTTCAAAAAAAGCTCCGTCAAAGTTTGGGAATGCAGAAATTGCGGACATATCGTGGTCGGCGAGAAAGCACCCGAAATTTGTCCGGTCTGCGATCACCCGCAGGCATTTTTCGAGATACACGCAGAGAACTACTGATGGGTTGATTTTGTTTTTTGTACAGGGTAGTTTGAAAAAACCGCCTGCGAAGCAGGCGGGGCGGCGTGCGACGCACCTCGAAGGCGTGAGCGTAAGCGAACTGTCTGAGACGGTGCACGAGCACGCCGCCTGTTGCAGAGATTAGGCGTTAGTTTGTAGGTCGCAAGCTGTAGCGAACCTAAAAGGCTCCCTTGCCGGCTCCCCTAAAGGAGAGCCAAGACCGAATTTGTGCTGAAATCAAGTACAAATGCAGAAACTAAAAGTCAGTCAAGGTGTTTCGTGCAAAGCACGAAACACCCCAAAGCCTCCCATGTGCAAGGGGAGGTGGCACGACGCAAGTCGTGACGGAGGGGTTGACGATTGCAGAAGTGATTGACTATAGAGGCAGAAACTAAATCTCGTCTCTCAACGGTTCGCTACGCTCACAATGAATATTGAATATTGAATAATGAATAATTTTAGGCGGGACACCCGCACCCGAATGTAAAGGCGTTTCGGCTAAGTCGAAACGCCGTTCACTTCTTACCTATTACTTCTTACTTATTCCCTGTGAGCGTAGCGAACCATAGGGTAGATGTCACGAATTGACAGAGAGGTAGACAAAGCAAAATACGACCGCACAAACTAAAATTCTGTACCGGTGTTTCGTGCGAAGCACGAAACACCCCAAGGCTCCCTTGTGCAAAGGGAGCTGTCAGCGTAGCTGACTGAGGGATTG
>CAZBXS010000081.1:0-5906 GCA_964495955.1 uncultured Faecalibacterium sp. | reverse complement strand
AGGCAAAAAATGTTCGAGGGTGCGTGAAATGTTGTGTTTTGGGCGTATCGGGTTCAATTCTCGTAACCTTAAGCATCGGATTTAACTCCAATGCTTAGCGATGGAATTTGCGTACTTTCGTAGCGTGTTGCTTATGGTTTAATTTGCGATACTGCTGTCTATAGGTTGGACTGCCGAATACGGCGGACGAAGTCCGCCGTCAGCGTGCGCAGTAGCGTAGCGAGTGCACGCTCTGAGCTCAGGGGCTCGATGCCCCTGAGCTCAGAATAGGATTTCTGCTTTGACTTGCCTGTAAAAGAAACTCTCACCGTTTCGGTTCGGGCACTTTCGCCGCTTTGCGCCCTGCCTTCTTCTTATCCCGCTTTCTATAAACACACAAACGAAATTTCGTACCGCTACAAGCTGTTTACTGTAGTCAAAATATAAAACCGGCAGGCGAAACCCAATGGGTTCACCTGCCGGTTTTATGTTCGGTAATTTTATTTCTTGTGATAACGAAGTGAGCAAACGTCGTCGCCCTTTGCTATGCACTTGGGAAGATCGAGAACACTGCCGTAGCATTCGCCGATACCGTGGTCACCGCACATTGCGATGTCGCAGAGCATTGCGATTTCTTCATCGGAGCAACCTGCATTCTGCCAAGCCTTAACAAGCGGACAGTAGTGGAAGTCGATTGAAAGTTTGTCGTCTGTCGATTCGAGAATATCCATCTCAAATACAAGCTGAGCGGGCTTTGTGAAAAGAGTTTTACGAAGTCCGATAAGGCTGTCTGTCTTGCCTTTCTTTACAAGGTCGGCGCCCTGTGAAAGACCGCATCTTCTGACGGCGGCACTGCCGAAGTCTCTCGGATCGAGACCTCTCTTCTGTGCTTCGTCACAAAGAAGGTACAGCCAGAATGATCTGTGCTCAAGCTGTGCACGGATAGCCTGAAGAAGTGCGTTCTTGTATTTGGGTTCATTTTTTACTTTGCTCATGATAATTTCTCCTTATATATTTATTTTTTTAACAAAGTCTTTGTAGAACATTACGCATTCGCCTATGTTCGTAATTCCGATATGTTCGTTGGCTGCGTGAATGGTATCAAACTGCGCCTTGTTGAGATCGATCGGAGCGAAACGCAGAATGCTGTCTGCAACATCGGTGAAACGTCTTGCGTCCGTACCTGCTGTTAAGAGGAACGGGGCGACTGCAACGTCGGGGAAGTTTTCATGAAGAAGTGCTTCGACGACCTTAAAAGGTTTAGCGTTGAAGTCGGTCGGCTTACAGTAGTCACGTTCGATTTCTTCGATCGTTACCCTGTACTTAGCGGCGATCTTCTTTATCTGTTCAAGTCCTTGATACAAATCGTCTTCACGTACACAGCGCAGGAACATCGTCGTTTCGGCTGTTTTCGCTCTCATCTGAGGATCGACTTCACTGCCGGCTTTGAGCGTTGTAAAGCTAAGTCCCGTTGAAAGCATCGCACTTGCCGCCGGTATCTTCATCATGATTTTCTTTATCATCGGGCCGAAAACATTGAGATTGCCGAACAGTGCGTTCATCGGGAATGAAAGGTAGGGCGTGTGGCGCTCGAACGTCGCCTTAACTTCGGGGTAAAATCTTCCCTTGTATATCTTCTTGCTGTTGTCGCTGACTTCGACTATGAAACGGCTGAGTCTTTCGACTGCACTGTCGCTTGCACCGCCGAAACCGCCGTGACCTTTCGTGTCTATTTCGGCTTTACAGCGGAAAAGGTGACGGCTTTTTTCGTGTACCGCTACCATGGCGCTCTTGCATTCTACGCCGGGGATCTGACCTTCGGTTATTGCACCGCCCTCATCGAGTACGACTTCGAAATGAATGTTGTTTTCCTTGAAGTACTTCGTCGCAAGTACCATTCCGTCACCGCAAACTTCTTCGTTGTTTGATGAGCCGATGTACAGGTTAATGCCGTCAAATTCGTAGCCTTCCTTACACAGCTCCTCACATGCCATAAGCTCGGCGAAAAGGGGCGTTTTGGTGTCTATTGTACCTCTGCCGTAGAGCCAGCCGTCTTTTTCGACTGCGTCAAACGGGTCTGTTTTCCAGTCATCACTGCCCTCTACGACATCGTGGTGGCTCATAAGCATAACGTTTTTCTTGGCGTTTTTACCCTCAATGACATAAACGAAACAACCACCGCCGAATGTCAGCTTTTTGGCCTTTGAAACAAGGTGAGGGAAACATTCGTCAATTACGGCGTAAAATTTCTTGTACTCTGCTTCGTTTTCGTTTTCGGGTGTCCAGACTGTCTTGCAGTTTATCATCTTTTTGAGAACTTCGACATATTCTTTGTTCTTTTCCGGTGTCGGTCTGCGACGGTCTGCTTCTGTTTTCAAAACCGCTTTTTCCATTTATAACTCATTTCCTTTCAGAATTTTATTCGGCATCTGTGGCGTTGGTATTTTTATTAGCTACGACTTTTCCGCCTTGGTGTGCTTTTATGAAGTCGGAAACTTCCTTTTCATTGTACAGTGAGAAGAATATCAAAGACGCAAGACTGAATACACCGGCAAATACGCCTGTCAGTTTAACGCCCAAAAGTCCGACCTGTGAGCCTTCCGCCGCACCGATAGCAAGTACGCTCGAAATAACTATCATAGCAAGAGAGTACGCAATCTTTTCGATAAATGTCTTTGTCGCCGAGAAGAAACCTTCACGGTTGACACCGTTTTCGATACTGTCTTTTTGAATAATATCGGAAACTGCCGACTGCGGAAGAATGTTTATCGCTGCAAACGGGAATGCTACCATAATACCCATGAACATACCGAGGATAAGTTCGTGTCCTTCAAAGTGAGACGCTATCGTATCGCCGAAGAATATGAAGGCGAAAACGACGGTAAATATAACGCTTGCGACAACGAGCATGGTTTTCTTTCCGCTCTTTTTGCCGATTTTCGTTATCAGCGGGAACATCGCAATTGCAACGACGATAGCGGCGAGCATAACATAAAATGACTGCTCTTCCGGTATATGCAGAAGCATTGTTATATAGTACATCATCGCAGATTCAAAGAACGCAAGTGAAATGTAGCTGAAAAGGTCGCCTGCGAAAAATGTAACGAATGTCTTGTTTTTAAAGATAGTCTTAGCAGACTCAAGAAGTGACTGTCTGGGCTGAACACTTCCCTCGACGTAGTCCTTTTCTTTGAACGCAGTCGAACCGAGAAGTACACAAACAAGACCGATAGCCGCAAAGATAATAAATACTATTCTCCATGACCACAGCGGACTTACGCCCATATCTTTGAATATCTTCGCAAACAATGACGCTGCGTACATAAACGAGCTTGAACCCATGAAGAACGCCGTGCTGATACTGTAGTAAGTAACTCTTTCTGCGGCATCGGGAATAACTTCGGGGATAAGAGCGTTACGGGGAATAAAGAAGAACGTGTACGCCGTGTAATAAGCGATAAGGAAGAAGCCGACCCAAATCGCATTCAAAACGGAGCCTTCCTTAAACGGAGCCATGAATATCATAAGCACCGATACGGCGTAAGGGATAGCCGAGTACTTCATAAACGGAGTTCTGCGTCCGTCCTTGTGAGTGCATTTATCCGAAAGATTAGCTACCCACGGGTCTGTTATTGCGTCGACGATTTTGCCTATAGCCGTCAAAAGACCCATTATCGTGATGAAGCCTAAAAATTTGTTTTGCGGGAGCAGGTACGTTATGCCGCTTTCTTCGCTCGGCTGGAGGAAATAGAGAAGATAGTTTCCTATCATACCGTTGAAAAGACCTTTCGCAACGTCGGAAAGGCAATAGCGTATCATTTGTCCTTTGGTGAGTTTCTTTTTCATGTGACCATTCCTTTTTTCTTGTACTTGTATTTATCGGGTACAAAAACAAGACTGCGACAAAGCGTATCCCGCAGTCCGAATTCATAGCGATAAACCGTAAATGTTTATATAAATAAACGATTGTAATACTATTATAATTTAATACTGAAAAAAATCAAGACTTTGACGATAATTTGTCGACTTTTGGTAGGAAATTCCTTGCTTTATTAGCTAAATATAACAAAAATATTAAATAAACACACATTTTTGTTCCCATAGCTTAAAATCGTAGCCGTTTTTACATTCACTTAATAAAATTTAATAAATCTCTTAACAAAATCGGCAAACGGAGAAATTATAATTTTCTTAACAGTGGATTTATGCGCCAACGGATATAAGCATTCATTCACGAATTTCAGAAGCAAAAAGGAGAAAAAATTATGTTACCGGCACCAAATGACCTCAACTGCACCGAATACCTCGAATATGCGACAAGCCGATTTGACGATGTCTATATGATGCAGCATTTCGGAGTTAATTATCTTCGCTCCGAGATACTCGGCGACATCTATAACCTCGCCGCTTATTTCCAAAAAGAGCTCGGACTTAAAAAGGGCGACGTTTACACGATTTTTATGCCCACGACCGTCCAAAGCATTATCGCTTTCTATGCTCTTAACAAAATCGGCGTTATCGCTTCGTTTGTTCACCCGCTTATGGGTGCCGATTACCTGAAGGAACAGCTTGAGCTTGTCCATTCAAAGGGAGTTATGGTTCTCGACCTTTTGGTTAAAGACCACATCGAAACTATCAACGCAAGCGGACTTCCCTGTCTCATTTGCAACAGCTCCGACTATTCAAACGGCGTTAAAGAGCTCGGAACAAAGATAGGCGAAGGACTTATCAAGAAGGTTTATCCGAAGTACAACAAGCCTACATACTATAAGGATGCTATAAAAATGCACTGTAATCCCGAAGTCGTTTCTCACAACGCAGACGACCTTGCCGTATACCTCAACGGTGGCGGTACAACGGGAAAGAGCAAGACTATCAAGCTCACTTCAAGAGCTATCAACGAACTGACATGGCGCGTTTCCGATATTGACGAAATCCACGACCCGGGCAACGAGTGCGAGATCATCGTTCTTCCGCTTTTCCATTGCTTCGGTCTTTGCCTTGCCGTTCACATGGCTATGTGTAACAGCGCCTGCATTATCCCGATGATGCAGTTTGACTCGAAGATATTTACAAAGCTTATGAGAAAGAATAAGGTCGTTGGCTTCGGCGGAATTCCTCTTATGTTCCAAAAGCTTATGAAGGACAAGCATTTTGACGGCCCTCACCTTAAAAATATCAGACTTATGTTCTGTGGCGGTGACGACATTTCGGACGGATTTATAGATGAATTTAACTCGTACTTCGAAAAATGGGGCGCAACGGGCAGACTTATGCAAGGCTACGGCTTGACAGAGATAGGCTCTGTTTGTACCACAAACTCCATAGCAGACCACAAGAGAGGCACTGTCGGAAAGCCGCTTCGAGGCGTTACGGTTCAGATTTGGGACGACGACCATCACGAAGTTCCCGACGGTACGATCGGTGAGTTCGCTATTTCCGGCCCGACGATAATGCAAGGTTACTACGCAGAGGGCGAAGCTGAAGATTACGGTCTTTACAAAGACGAAAACGGCGAAAAATGGGTACTTTCCGGTGACCTCGGATACAAGGACGAGGACGGATACTTCGTATTCTCCGGAAGAAAGAAGAGACTTATTATTATCGCCGGTTATAATGTATATCCGACCGATATCGAAAGAGTAGTCGGTGAGTTCCCCGAAGTTCACGAATGTTGTGCCGTACAGGGCTGGGATAACGGCAGAAGCATGGTTCGCCTGTACCTTTCACTTCACGACAAAGGCGCAGACAAAGAGGCTCTCAAAGCAAAAATCTGCTCAACTCTTGAACACGAGTTTTCAAAGTTCTATGTACCCAGAGACTTCGTATTCATGGACGAACTTCCGCAGACACCGCTTATGAAGATCGACTTCATGAAACTGACGGAAGCCGATCCGGAAGTAGCGAGAACAGCGGGAAAAATTTAA
>CAZBXS010000080.1:0-5922 GCA_964495955.1 uncultured Faecalibacterium sp. | reverse complement strand
GGCCGTTAGCCGTTATCCTGCTCTGTGAAGCTCGGACTTTCCTCATACTTAAGTATGCGACTGCCCAATCCGCTCACTAAGGTATTTTATAATATTTTCGTTACTTTGTCAAACAAAAACACAAATAAATATTACATATTCCTGACTTTTTGCTAAAACTACTTGTAAAACGGCTGATTTTAAGTTAAAATAATTGGGATTTCGGCATGTATACAAGTAAATTAAAAATTTCGTATATAATAATTTCACGAAGAAGGAGAGTTTAAAGTGGAAGATTGGTTTAACAAAAGAAACGGCTCAGATGAGCGAAACAGCAATGATGAAAGAAAAGTCGGAAGAATTTTTCAAGACGATTCATATATTCCGGGAAAGGAATTTTTGAACGGTTTTTCAAGTGATCCCTCGTCGTACAGGGAAAATAACAGCGTCGAACATGATACGCAAAACCCGGCAGACGACTACTTCGCCCGTACATTCGGTGCACCATCGGATAAAAGAAGAACGTCACAAAGTACAGGCAAAACAAACGAAAAATACGACGACACATTCCCGACAGGAGAAATTGACCTTAGCGAACTTAAAGCACAGATTGAAGAAAAAATGAACAACGAGCCTAACATGTACGAAGAAGAAACGGACGGCGACATCGACAGAACTTCAAACAAAAGAAAAAAATCCAAAGGCAAACCGAAATGGAAAAAAATCATCATCAGCGTCGTTGCGATAGTCCTTGTCATCGCAATAGCACTCGGCTCTTACGCCTACACGCTGTTTTCAAAAGTCAATTTCACTCCCGACGAGCACAAGGAAAATCAGTACATTTCAAACGCCGACCTTGTCAGTGACAAAAATGTTTATAACATTCTTTTGATCGGTACTGATGAACGGGCGACACAGGCGAACTACCGCTCGGATACCATGATACTCGTAAGCCTCGATAAAAACACGAAAAAAATCAAGCTGACGTCGTTTTTGCGTGATACATGGGTCTATATTCCGGCTAAGGACAAGTCCGCCAAACTCAACGCTACCTGTTCCTACGGCGGACCGCAGATGGTCATAGATACGCTCGAATATCATTTTAAAGTCAAAATCGACAAATATGTCATGATAAACTTTGATGTATTTAAAACCGTTATAAATGATCTTGGCGGAATTACATTGACGATAACGGAAGCCGAAGCCGCTAACATCACTAAAGAAGCCGGATTTAACTGTAAACCCGGAACGAGAACCGTCAAAGGCAGAACTGCTTTATGGTACGCAAGAATAAGACATCTTGATTCCGATTTCAACAGAACCGCAAGGCAGAGAAAAGTTATACAGGCTGTTGTCGACAAAGCGAAAGAAAGCGATATAAAGACCCTTGCGAACGTTTTAAATGACGTTTTACCCGAAATTCAGACCGATATCAATAAGACAGAAATGGCGTCTCTCGGCGTAAATGCTCTTTTGAAATACATTAACTATGATATCGAAGAACAGCAGATACCGGCTAAAGGCACTTGGAGCAATGCGTGGGTCGGAAGTCAGCAGGTACTCAAAGCCGACCTTGACGAAAACGCAAAGATACTCAAAAAATTCATATACGAATAAAAACTTAAAGCAGTCGGCTCAAAACCGACTGCTTTGCAATTATTTCTTTTCATTGCTCTCTTCTTTATCTTTGCATTCACATTCGCTGTTTTCGCTCATAGTTTTTTGCTCGGCGGTTTCATTTTCCGATTGCGTACGCTGTAAGTATAGATTTTTGTTAGCCTTTCTCATTATTTTCACCTCTTTATTAAAATTTGTTGCGTGCAACGGTAGACATTATATGTAGTCTACGACGAAAATATTACCGAATTTTGCGATAATTTAAAACATATTTTGCATGAATAATTATAATTTCTTTCTAAATTTTAAAATCGGTATATTAAATCAAAAATTATTATGGTCGTTATGCCTAAATAGTGAGCTTTGTTTTTGTGAGAAGTGACAAAAGAGACGATAGCTCTTGAAAAAATTTACAATTTGTGTATAATAATCATGTATGGGTGTAAAAGTGCCCGTCTACAAATTTGGAAAGGATTTGAAGATATGAAAAAGGTTATCAAGTACATTGCAGTTTTCCTTGTAGTCGTAATGCTTTCGAGCTTTTCGGCGTACGCCGCAGGTTACACTCCGGCTGAAAAAGCACAGCTTAAATTTAATTCGGACGGTGAGTTCAAAATCCTGCAAATCACAGATATTCAGGACAATTTCCACCTGAGAAAGATTGCCAAAACATTTATTAAGTACGCAGTCGAGCAAACTCAGCCCGACCTCGTTGTACTGACCGGTGACAATGTTGCGGGTTATTGGAGCGGAACAGCTCTTTTCCCGGAAGTTGACAGAACTATGGTCAAAGAGTGCATCGACAATATAATGGAAATTTTCGAGCCGTACTATGATCAGTGGGGTCTGAGAGTTGCCGTTGTATTCGGCAATCACGACGACCAACTGACATGGGTTACGAAAGAAGAACAAATCGCCATGTACAGCAACTACGACTGTTTCATCGGCTATGACGAAGCTATCGAAAATATTGATATCTACGGTTGCGGTAACTATATGGTGCCGATTTTCTCATCGAATTACACTCCGATTACCGAAGGCGAGATTGATTACACGAACATCGCCTACAATCTTATGATGATCGACTCGAACACTTATACCGATTTCCTCAAACTTGTCGACTATGACGCCGTACATGACGATCAGCTCAAATGGTTCGAGGGCGAGACAGCGAGAATTAACGCTCTGAGCGGAAAAACCGTTAAGTCAATGGTATTCCAGCACATTATCGTTCCCGAAATTTACGACGCTCTCGTTAAGGTAGACGAGGGAACAGAGGGCGCTGTACAGGGTAAAGACGGCAACTATTATGTTCTTCCCGCAGGTGCAAAAGATCATCTCGGTGAAGCTCCCTGTCCGCCGAGCAAAGACGTATATAACAACGAGTACGAAAGACTTGTTAATATCGGTGCAGAAGCGTTCTTCTTCGGTCACGACCATATGAACGACTTCGAAGTCGAATATAATGGCGCTACAATGTACGCAACAAGCGGTGTAGGTTTCTGTTCCTACGGCGACAGTTCAAGAGGTGTACGTCTCATCACTCTCCACGAAAACGGCGGAGATGTAACATACGATACAGATATGATCTATTACGAAGATGAAGACGGCTTCTCAAGCGACGAAGGCAACAAAGACGAAATCACAGCTAACGCAAGCGAGAAAAACTTCTTCCAGCGTATCATTGCATGGTTTAAGACCATGTTCAGACGTTGGTTCGGTAAAAGATAACAATATGTAAATCGGGCTGTCGCAACCCATGCGGCAGCCTAATTATAAGGAGAAAAATATGAGCGAAAATAATAATGTTTCGAAGAAAGACAACGCCTTAATGGCTCTGAAATTCGTTTTTTGTTCTGCGGGCGCAGGTATAATTCAGACCGTTTCGTTTACCGCATTGAACGAAATTAACAAACATTTCGGCGTATTCGACTTTCTTCCCGAAAAAATTATCAACAACGATTACGGACTTTTCTATTTTATAGCATTGGTTTTGTCTGTACTTTTCAATTTCACCGTAAACAGAAAGTTCACTTTCAAAGCCGCTAATAATATTCCCATCGCAATGCTGAAAGTTTTCGGTTACTATTGCGTGTTTACTCCTCTTTCAATTTGGTGGGGTAACGCTTTGACAGGAAAAGCAGACTGGAATGAGTACATAGTTCTCGCCTTCACCATGATTATCAACATGGTAACCGAGTTCCTCTTTACTCGCTATGTCGTATACGGAAACGCCGTAAATTCGGCAGTTGAAGACAAAGACACAGCTGAAACTAAGGAAAAACAAACGAAAGACAATGTATAATAAAACAACCACCGCAGTCTAAATGGCTGCGGTGATAAAATTTTGATTTAGTGAGGTTTATTATGAGACTTGACAAATATCTGAAAGTATCCCGACTGATAAAAAGACGTACCGTCGCCAACGAAGTTTGCGATGCGAAAAAAGTTACGGTCAACGGAAAAATTGCCCGTGCGTCATATGATGTGAAAGTCGGCGATATAATCGAAATTCAAATGGGGGAGAACGTGCTGAAAGCCGAAGTCCTCATCGTTACCGAACATGCTACAAAAAACGATGCCGGACTTATGTACAAAATCATTTAATTCATATTTTATCCTTTCACGGAATATCTTTTAGTATCGGATAATATGCGAAAGGATTGATGACTGTGCCGGAGGAGAAAGCGATATTTCCGCATTCACTGTCTTTGAAAGAAAGAAAAATACTGACCGTTTCCGGAGTGAGCGATGTCGACAATTTCGATGAGGATATGATAACTGCCTATACCGACCTCGGCGAATTGACTGTTAAGGGCACCGACCTTCATATATCGAAACTCGATACATTGACGGGCGAACTTTGCGTCGACGGTAATATTTCCGCTTTGATTTATTCGACCGATCACGGAAAAACGGGCGGATTTTTTTCAAGGCTTATGAAATGATGTTCAGTTTTTCGCCGTCGCAACAGGTAATTGTATTTTTCGAATCAATGGGTTTCGGCGCTTTGTCGGCTCTCGGTTATGTTCTGATCGACGCTCTTGTCGGTGCGTTCGCCGACGGGAAGAAAAAGACGGTCATTTGCGATATTATTTGGTCAGTTAGTGCGAGCGTGGCGTTTTTCGTGTTTTTGCTTTCATACAATCTCGGAAAATTCCGCTTTTATATAGCCTTGGGGACTGTTCTCGGTTTTGTTGCTACTTTGATTTCTTTCGGAACGTACATTCGACGGTTTTTCGATCGGATAATCGCTACCCCACGGAAAATGATCCTATTTGTCGTGCGAAAATTCGAAAATATCTGTCTTCGAACTGTTCGCCGACTAAAAAGTACATTCAACAAAGCAAAATCAAAACAAAAAGAGAGAAAAAACATGAAGAAAAAATTCAAAAAAACGCCCGAAAGTATTGCAAAAAGAAATAATGATGTTGTATAATAACTTGAATGAAAGTCAAAAGAGGTGAGGCAGATGTCGAAAAAAGTCAAAGAAGAAAAGACTAAAGGAAAGCGCAGAACGAGTATACTCGGCGTAATTTTGGTCGTTTTCACATCTGCAGTACTCATTGCCAACTTCTTTTCGATTTATTCGGATATAAGAGAAAAAGACGAAAAATATGCGGTACTTGAAGAAATGTATCAAGAAGAATTGCTCATCAAAAGTGAGTACGAATACCTGCTTGACGATGACAACAGGCTTGAGTACATCGAGCGTATCGCAAGAGAAAAATACGGTTATGTAGCTCCCGGTGAGAGAGCATTTTATGATTCATCATACGGCAAGTAAATTCAGGAGGTCAGCGCTTTAATGCAGTTAGAAATCGGAACAATAGTTGAAGGTACAGTTACGGGATTAACCAATTTCGGTGCTTTCGTCAGTCTGCCGGACGGAAAAAGCGGTATGGTACATATTTCCGAGGTATCGACCCAGTATGTCACAGACATCAAAGATCACCTTAGCGAAGGTCAACAGGTAAAGGTTAAAATCATCTCTGTCAACGATGACGGAAAAATAGGTCTTTCCATAAGAAAAGCCATTGAAGATGAAAAGCCGAAACGCCAACAAAGACCACGTAATAACCGACCGCCTAATGTATGGCAGGGACAGCCTAAAACCGAGACAAACGAGAAACCCTCGTTTGAGGATATGATGGCGAAATTCAAGCAGGAAAGCGACGAAAAAATGTCCGTTTTCAAAAAAGGCTCCGATTCAAGATACAGCATATCAAGGAGAGGAAACTCCAACGCTAATAATAAGAAATAAGATAATCGGGCTCTATGTCAATAGTTGGGGTAAAGAGTTAAAACGAAAATTTTATGTAACAT
>CAZBXS010000079.1:0-5954 GCA_964495955.1 uncultured Faecalibacterium sp. | reverse complement strand
TGGCCGGTATTAATGTCGACATTTTAGCTGAACTTGAAAAGCTGATAAATCCGCTGTTTACCAACGCCAACATAACCGCAGTAGCGAAAATGCTCGGTGCAATCGACCTGTCGAAAATGCCCGATGTCGAAAAACTTCTCAAAGACGAACTCGGTCTCGACCTGTCAACGCTTTCAAAGTACAAAGACATTTCAGCGGATACAAACTGGGGCTTTACAGACGGTGACGCCAAAGGCTTTGTCGATGCACTCTTGACGGTTCTCGATCCTCTTATGTCCGTACTCGGATTTATCCTTTCGGGTGACGATCTGAAACTCTTTGAGGGAACGGACGGCGAAGTTACGCTCATAGGCTACGACGGCTATGACACAGCGCTTATTCCGCTCCTTGAGGCTTTCGGACTTTCCGTACAGGCGAGTGAGGATCTCAATGCGAAAACTTCTCTTAAGGTGACACTTTACGCACTCGTTGACCTTATAGACGAAGTTATCGACGACCCGATAAACGAGATAATCGACCTTCTCCCCGGTGTGATTTATTTCATCGCAAGTAACGGCATCTCAACGGCTGTCAGAAATCTTCTTCAGCCTGTTTATGTTATTCTCGACACGGTACGCCCGATATACGACCTCGACCTTGATTCTCTTATCGCATCGCTTATTAACGGCGAAAAGAAAGAGGGCGATAACGGATATATTTCGTTTAAGCTCGACGAACTCAACGTAAACTTTGTTGTTACTCTCATAGAAAATCTTACCGGTCTCGACCTTGATAAGTTACAGGTATTACTCTATGACGTATCGAAAGTTATCGGAACGGAATATAAGTCAAACAGCACTCTCTTTACTTTAGAAAAGAAAGCAAAGAAAGGCGCTTATACCGACAATTTCTCAAAATCCGATATGGTGACCGTTGTCCTCAGCTTTGCTTTGGAATACCTTTCGGACAAAAACAATGCTCAACAGCTTGACAAACTTCTCGGTACAAACGGACTTATTTCCTCGCTTGACGCCGTATTCAAAGGCACGCAGGCTAAGTACTCGCAGTATAATTGGATGTACTACTTCGGCGAAAACAACGACTTTACACTCGATATGTTCAAAGAGGGTATAACCGTAAAACCGACACTTTCTTCACTCGAATATCCGAATAACTGGACGGAAGAAACAGCAAAATACGTCTATGAAAATCTTTCGGATATAATCGACAGCGTATTAAAACTCATGGGACAGGGCACTCTTAAAGAACTCATGGGTACAGTCAATATCTATTCAAGCGAAAATGTCGAAAAGATTATAAATCTCGTCGCAGGCTTACTTGAAAATATAGACGAAACACTTCTTGATACAGTCGGTATGCTCCTTGATGTCGACCTTAACGCATTGAGAGATTATAAAGTACCCGAAAATATCGACACAGCGGAAGAATTCGCCGACGCTCTTTCAGGTGCACTCGGCTGCGTTGACGGTCTTGTAAAATGGCTGTTCTTCGGTGAAGATTACGCTTTCTTCCTTACAAGCGACGGTAATAACGCCGTCACCGTTTACGGTGCGGACGGTTACGCCAAGGGACTTGCATATATTTTGGAAGCTCTCGGTTGCGAAAACCTCCCGACACAATACAGCGATACAGCCGTATATGAGATCATTCTTTCGGCACTGAAAGTGTTCGATAAGATAATCGCAGATCCCGTAAATACAGTATTCGAACTTTTACCCGATCTTATATACTTTATCAATTCCGACGGTCTCACAGTCGGCGTAAACAACACACTCAGCGCAGTTTACGCACTTCTTGAGACGCTCGAAAATCTCGGTCTTAAAGTCGACCTTGACGCTCTTTTAGCCGATGCGGTGAAAGACCTCGGATTTACTTTAAGTCTTAACGATTTGTCACTTGACGCACTCATCGGTATCGCCGAAGCACTTCTTAAAATCGACCTTTCACCCGTCGGCGAAACACTCGGTGATTTCTGCGTCGGAAAAATCAAATATTATAACGCAGTCGGCGGCGACGGATACAAAATGTATTACGACACCGAATTTGCCGCTTATGATATGATGACGATTATAGTAACTCTTCTTCTTCAGGTAGTCGAACTCGACGAAAACGAAGAACCGCTTAAAAAGCTCCTCGGCGAAGATGTCTATAATGTAATTCTCAACTTCTACGGCATGGTTCCCGCAGAAATGCAGGATATGTCCTACATCTTGACAGAATACGAAGGTCAGACGCTCTCGGCTATCGAACTCAGCCAACTTTACAAAGGCTGGGATTACGGCCCGCTGTATACAGAGGAAATGGCACAGTACATCGCCGATAATTTCGGTGACTTTGTCGATAACATAATCTATCTTCTCGGAATCGAAATCAACGGAACTAAGGTAGACAGCCTTAAAGAAGTTATCTACGCATTCCTTGACGGCTCTGTATATACAAACAAAACAGCTCAAACCGTACTTGATCTTCTCAAGTCGCTTCCCGAAGCACTCAAAGATCTTACCGGTGATGCCGGAGTACACATCAACGCCGTAATAAAAACAGCACTCGGCGTCGATCTCAATTACTGGGATAATTACGAAATCGGCGAAGTAAACGACCGTGAATCGTTCACAAAAGAACTTTGTAACATGTTAAAGCCGTTCTATCCCGTACTCAAATGGCTTCTCGCCGACGAAGATTTCGCTTTCTTTGTAGACAACGACGGCTCGGATATAATAACTCTCCTCGGCGCAGACGGCTACGCTTACGGTATCGTTCCGATTCTTGAAGCTCTCGACTGTACAGGCGTCATGACTACGGAAGAATACTATAAAGCGGTCAAGGCAGATGACAGCGTACTTGTTACATCTATACTCGATCCGCTCCTTGACAAAGTTGACTCGATTCTTTCAGCCGAATATCCGGCAGACGAAATTCTCAAGATACTCCCGTCTGTAATCTACTTTATCAATTCAAACGGACTTGATACCTGCTTTAAGAACATTCTCAACGCCGTATATACTCTTCTTAACGCTATTGAGCCTATCGCAGTCGTTGATATTTACGAACTTATAGGACTTGACTTGAGCGAAGTTACATTCGAAACGATATTCGACCTGCTCATCGACCTTATCCGTACATCAACAGGCTATGACCTTTCGGAAATCGAAGCTGATTTTATAGCCGAACTTACAATGGGCAAGGTAATATCCTATACATCAGCTAACGGCAAAAAGGCTTATACGATGGTATATTCCGAGGGTGAAAGCGGAAATTCCGCCGATATGGTAACGGTAATACTTCGTCTTGCTCTGACATTCATCGGTAACGAGAAAAATGTCGAGGCTATATCGGGAATACTTTCCGATACATTCAACATGGACGAAAAGGCGAAAGAATATGTTGACGCCGTACTTAACGCAATAGTAGCCTATCAGCTGGGTACACATATGGGTATGGATCAGGCACTTGCGATGATATTCTACCTCTTCAGAGGTACAGACATAGGCGTCGATAACACCGCAGGAAGCATAAAAGATGTAAACGCTCAGTGGATAGCACTTCTCGAAAAGCTCGGAAAATCCGACGATCCGAACGAAGCTACAGTCGGAAATCTCATCGCAAAAATAGCAGACCTCGATATCTTCAAAGATATTATCGACTCAGAAACGGGTATTGCCCCCAACGGATTTATAGCATTCTTCCAAAAGATATTCGAATGGATCAAGTCGCTGTTTGCGTGGATCAAAAATCTGTTTTCATAATTTGTACTTTCCGGATTAAACTGTGTACAAATTAACTTAGTATCAACCGCACGCCTTCGGCGTGCGGTTGCGTGTGTACCGGCTTGCGTGCGTATGCACGAACTTCCGTCTATACTGATTTTCGGCTTTGCAAAGCTGCAACCTTAACATCAAACCGTAAGTCTCTACAGCAGGCGGCGTCTTCGGGCACCCCCTTAGTACTACGCCTTACGGCGTGCACACGGGGGTACGCTCAGCCGCCGCCCCAAACCCAATGTTTAAACATTGTTCATATCGCCGAGACGGTTTGTTTACGGCGATGTGATTTTTTTATGCTAAAATGTACAAGGCTCAAAGGGGGTGCAAAATGTGTTCACTGTTCTCGTCGCAGAAAGCGATAAAGATGTACTTGAAAAAATATTGTCAGGTTATGAAGAAATCGGCTACAGTTGCATTTGTACCGATAACGGCGAAAAAATATTCGAAATTATCGAAAACGATTTTATTGACTTGATAGTTGCCGACACCGCTTTGAGCGGTAAAAACGAAAATTATCTGCCATCGGCTTTAAGACGGGCGGGGTACAGTATACCTGTGATAATGACCGCACCTTATTACGACTTTGAAAGCATGAAAAATGCTTTTTTGTCGGGCGTTGACGACTATATGATAAAACCGATAAATACGGACGAACTCATTCTTCGCACCAATGCGGTTTTAAGACGGGCACATATACAAAACGCAAAAACAATAAAAATCGGCTCGACCGTACTCAATTACGATTCTCTTAGTGTACAGGTCGGTGAATGCGAACAGACATTACCGCAGAAAGAATTTTATTTGATATTTAAGCTCCTTTCTCAGCTTGACAGAACGTTTACACGTCAGGAACTTATGGACGAAATATGGGGCATGGTATCGCAAGCAGACGAAAAGACCGTCAATACTCATATAAACAGACTGAGAAAACGTTTTGCCGACAGCGATGACTTTTCGATAGTGACAGTCAGAGGCAGGGGATATAAGGCAGTCGAAAAATAGAACTTGTGTTTTAAATCAAACCTATTGACATTTTTTAACACAAAATATATAATTAAACCAACATAGGCAGTTATGCCTAAATGAACGGAGGAACAAATATGAAACTTACGAAAAAGCTGATGTGCTTAGTTCTTGCAGTCATCATGATTTTCTCGACGGTACCCCTTGTCAGTGCTACAACGGCGACAGCCGAAGCCGCAAAGGAAGTTACCGGCTTTACAGATGACGACTTCATCACAGCTAAGGGCAGAAAGCTCTACAACAAAAGAGGCGAAGAAATTCAGCTCAAGGGCGTCAACCTCGGTGGTTGGCTTATCCATGAAGACTGGCTTTGCCCCGACCAGCTTCCCGAAGGCACACAGTACGACAACGAAACAATTCTCAAGATACTCGAAGAACGCTTCGGCAGAGAGAAAGCATACGAACTTGTCAACACCTATCAGGAAAACTGGATCACCGAATATGACCTTGACGTAATCAAAGACAGAGGTTTCAACTGCGTTCGTGTACCTTTCTGGTACAGAAACTTCTACTACGATGACAACGGTACGAAGATCCTCGACGAAAACGGCGAATGGGATTTCTCCATTCTCGATTGGGTAGTCGAAGAATGCAGTAAGAGAGAACTCTATGTTATCCTCGATATGCACGGTGCAGTCGGCTCTCAGAGCGATGCTCCCCACAGTGGCAGAGCTTATAACTGCGGACTGTACGAAGATACCGAACAAGGCGAAAGATACCGTGAACTGACGGACGAACTTTGGACGGCTATCGCTTCGAGATTTAAGGGCAACCCCGCCGTTGCTATGTACGACCTTCTCAACGAACCGATGTGCGACGTTGACTGCACAGAGGTCAAAAGACGTATAAACAACGAGACGATCTACACTCGCCTGTACAAAACAGTCAGAGCTGTTGACCCCGATCACACGATAACAATGGAAGCTATCTGGACAGGTTTTGCGCTTCCGCCCACATATCTCAAGGGTTGGACAAATGTCGTATATCAGGTTCACTTCTACAACAACTCCGACTTTATCTTCAACTTCTTCTTACTTTTGACGATAGCTCTTCACCCGAACGTACCTCTTATGGTCGGTGAATTCTATCCGCATCAGAAGACAACATGGTCTAACTGCTTTAGCACTATGAACAAGCTCAACTACAGCTGGATGCTTTGGACTTACA
>CAZBXS010000078.1:0-5959 GCA_964495955.1 uncultured Faecalibacterium sp. | reverse complement strand
GTGCAAAAGCAACCTGCTGAAAAAACTACCACGAACTACACAAAAGAAAAATTTTGTGTAGTTGAGGGGAGAGAAACAGCGAAATTAACAAATTACGGCTTTTCGGTACATATCTTGGCTTGTACGACTTGATTGCTTGAATTGTTTTCCGCTATAAATTGAATTATGTACATACTGAACTGTTATGTATGTGGTAAACTGTAGGCTTCTCGAATATTATTATATCCTACAACTATAATCTATTACTTGAGCCACAATTCTACGCAGTTTGCAACATACAGATTGCCGTAAAATGTTACTTATTATAAGTTTTTAATTTTAATTGAATTTATCTGTTTGATGTCTGATTTATTTTAGATTCACACATCGGCTGCAATCTCGTCAGCTGACATTGAAACAGTTCAGTTTCAGCCACTCAGTTTTTTTGAAACGATGGACTGTATGTTTGATAAAATTGAAACGATGCCAAATTTGATATTTTTACGAAATTTTCTTTGCGGTGCCTAATTTAATCGGTGTCTGTCTGTGTCGGGTCGGTTTCTCCGGTGTTCTAAAAAATCACTTGAATATTTCACCTATCGGTATTATAATATCAGTGTTATAATCATTACTGTGTACATTTCATCTGTACTCGCCTATTTTTATTGTGAAACTGTTTCACAACAGCCGTTGAAAGAAGGGATATAATGACAACCGAAGATTTTGATTTGTTGCCTAAAAGCGTCAACGAATATTTGCGTATATATCTGTCCGTCACGAAAGGTATGTCGGATCTGACTGTTTTGGAATATGCGTCGGATTTGAGAACATTTTTTAGGTTTATTGTCGCTAACGAAGCGCATATATCCCCCGACGAGCTTGATGCGAAATACGATATGTCATATATTGAAATCGACAGAATTAAAAAAATCACTACATATGATATTTTGAAATTTCTCGAATATTGCAAGGATAAACTTAAAAACAATGCTACAACACGTGCGAGAAAAATTTCATCTCTCAAAGGCTATTTCGGTTATATTTCTGCGAAAATGAAGTACATCGAAGTTAATCCTATGGATCCGGTCGAGGCGCCGAAAGCCAAAAAATCGCTACCGAAATATTTAACTTTGGAGCAAAGTTTGGAACTTCTCGAAAGCGTTGACGGCGAAAATAAAGAACGTGATTACTGCATTTTGATTATTTTTCTCAATTGCGGACTTCGTGTTGCTGAGATGGCATCGCTGAATATAAGCGACATAAATTTTGATGAAGAAACAATGGTGGTTACCGGAAAAGGCAACAAACAAAGAAAAATTTATCTCAACCGAGCGTGCGTAAACGCCATTAAAGAATACTTGAAAGTACGTCCGAGAGACAGCGTTAAAGACAGAGACGCACTGTTTATAAGTAGGCTCAAAAGCCGCATGGGACGTCAGGCAATTCAGAACATGGTTTACAGATATCTTAAAAAAATCGGTCTTGATTCCGGCTATTCCGTACACAAATTACGCCATACCGCAGCAACTCTCATGTACCAACACGGCGGTGTTGATGTTCTTGTTTTAAAAGAAATTCTCGGTCATGAAAACTTGTCCACGACCGAAATTTATACTCATCTTATGGACGCTCAACTTAAAGATGCCGCTAACAAAAATCCCTTAAGTAAAGCCAAAAAATCAAACAAATCTGAAAAAAATACCACAACCGATTGAGTACATTAGCGACGACAAAGCGACTGTGGCAGATATGACGGCGTACCGAAGTGCGAACTGCTTAGTTTGTACTTTAACTTCGGTATCACCGTTACTTTTTATCATTAAAAGTATATCGTGAGACATTTGGATACTTTCGTTACAGGCTAAAATAATCGCAATAAATCCGACTATAGCCGACGGGAATATAAGCAGTGTGCAGTAGATAACGCCTTTGAGAAGATACGCCGAATAAATGTATCCGCAAACTGCACCGACACCGAGCCCCTTAAAAAACGGAACGGCATACACAAAGTAAGCACCGATTGCGGAAAATCCGAGGAAAACTAAAATTACCGTAATCAATGTATTGAGAGCAAAATCGCTAAGGAAGATTTCGAAAAAACTTCGATCTGAGTTCTCGGTGAAAAATTTTTTAAACAGCGTTTCGATTTCGCTTTGTGTTGAATCTTGGACTGACTGAAGTATCACTCCGACAGTTATTCCGACGGCTATAAACGCCGAAGAAAGTATCGGATACTTTTTCTTGAAGTTTATATTGAATAGCTTAGTTATATCGAAAGTTTTCGTTCTTTTGATTTCCATTTTATCTCCTCATATTTGCCTTGATTATACCGCCGAAAATGCCCGACAGAATCATTGAACCTAAAAAAATCACAATTTTTATACTGAAGTGAAAATTCGATAATATCATTGTGGCAACAAACATTGTAACAGCTGACGGCAACACGCCCAAAAGACCGCAAACTATGCCTTTTTTATTGATTTTCGATGTTGCAAGCATACCCGAAAGTACGCCCGAAATGACACAGACTGCGATAGTTACGGGGAAATATAGTTTGTGTTCGGCATCGACTTTGTAGCATATGAAAGCTGAAAATAACAGCAAAAAAACAAGTACAGCCAAACTTTTCAAGCTCAAAAATATGTACGTTTTTAGAGAACCCGTGTCTTTTTTATTTCGCTTAGTTTTCTTATTTTTCATAAAAAATCCTCCCTTCAAGAAAATTCTATGAAAGGAGGATAATTTTTATGATATTTTTTCGGCTCTTTTAAGCATTTCACGTGCACTTTCGAGCGTCGCTTCGGTTATCAGCGAACCGCCCATGATTCGTGCGATTTCGTTTACCCGTTCGTCAAAATCGAGCTTTGTTACGCTTGTTCGGGTTCTTGCGCCGTCGGTCGTTTTTTCGATGTACAGGTGACTGTCGGCGAAAGATGCGATTTGCGCTAAGTGTGTGACGCAGATTACTTGGCTGTATTTTGAAACTTCTTTGAGTTTATATCCGATTTTTTCGGCTGCACGTCCGCTGACACCGGCGTCGATCTCGTCGAAAATCAACGTATCTACGGCATCAAGGTCGGTTAAAACGCACTTTATTGCAAGCATTATTCTCGAAAGCTCGCCGCCGGACGCAATTTTCGCTATGGGTTTCGGCTCTTGTCCGAGATTTGCCGAAATTAAAAATTCCACATCATCGAGACCTGTCGAGGTCGCCGCACGTTGATCGACTTTGACTTTGAAATCGACATTCGGCATGTCCAAAAACGCCAATTCTTCTTTTATTCGTGCGCTGAATTTTTCACCTGCGTCGATTCGTGATTTTGTCAACTCATTTCCCGTTGCGATAAGTTTATCAAGTACAGTTTCATATTCTTCGGAAAGTTTCTCGATTTTTTCTCCGTTTAGTGATATTTCGTCAAATTCGGATTTGATTTTTTCGAGGTACTTGAGAATGTCTTCCTCGGTCGGCCCGTATTTCTTTTCGAGCCTTCTTATAAGATCCAGTCTTTCTTCAATCGAATTTATATCAAGATCGTTGTCGACGTAAATTTCAATTTGCGACGAGATGAAATCCGCACAGTCTTGAAGATTTATCATACATTCGGCGATTGAAGATTTGTATTCGTTCGCAGTTTTAATATATTCTCCGAGCGTGTTAAGCACTTCCGACAGCGTACTCAGCTGAGTTATAGCGCCTATGTTTTCGCCGTCGTTTCCGTTTAGCGACGAATTCGCCAAAGCTAATGAAAGGCGAATTTTTTCGAGGTTTTGGAATTTGTTACGCTTTTGTGTAAGTTCGTCTTTCTCCCCTACCCTGATTTGTGCGGCTTCGATTTCGTCAATTTGAAATTTAAGGCTGTCAAGTCTCATTTCTTTGTCAAATTCGAGCTTTTTTAGCTGTTTTAGTTCTTTATTGATAATTTTTAAGTTAGCGTAATTTTCTTTGTACCGCATCAAAATATCATCGTTTTTTGCTAACTTGTCAATAAACTTCAAGTGATTGTCGCTGTTTAAAAGCGTCTGGTTTTCATTTTGACCGTGAATGTTTATCAAACGGTCGCCGATACTTTTCAGTACTCCGACAGTCACCGTCTCGCCGTTGATTTTGCACACATTTCGGTTTTCTCTGATCGTCCTTTGCACATAAAGTGTCCTGTCAGAACAGTCTATCCCGTACTGCGAAAGAGCGTCCGCAACCAAGTCATTGACACGTTCGAAAACCGCCGTTACACGTGCTTCGTCGGCACCGTGTCTTATCAGTTCCTTTGAAGTTCTCTGACCTAAAACGGCGTTAATTGCGTCAATTACAATAGACTTACCGGAGCCGGTTTCACCCGTCATTGCGTTAAGTCCGCTGTCATATTCAATTACGGCTTCTTCGATAATCGCAATATCGTTAATTTTAAGACTTGTGAGCATACTTACACCTTATTTTATAATCTTTTCAAGCGTTTGCGCAAGGTCTCTTGCGGCGTCTTCCGTTCTGTTTAAAATAAAAATAGTATCGTCTCCGGCGATAGTGCCGACCGACTTATTAAATTCGAGCGCATCTATCGAGGCACAGGCGGCGTTTGCCATACCCGGATGGCAGTGAACAACGGTAATATTCATCGCATAATCAACACCTGTAATGCTGTGGGCGAGAATTGCGTTAAACTTTGTCTCCGGCGCCGAGTCGTCTCTGACACAGGCGTATTTGTACTGTCCTTCGCCGTCCTGTATTTTAACGAGATTCATCGCTTTGATGTCTCTTGATACAGTCGCCTGCGTGACTTCAAAACCGCATTCGGTCAGCATCAAAGTCAACTGATCCTGTGTCGAAACATTGAATTCGTTTATCAATTCCAAGATTTTTTGCTGTCTTTTGTTTTTCCTCATGCTTATACTCCGTTTCATGCTCTGCGTTGAGCTAATTTTTGTGAA
This sequence comes from uncultured Faecalibacterium sp., assembly GCA_964495955.1. Taxonomy (GTDB): domain Bacteria; phylum Bacillota; class Clostridia; order Oscillospirales; family Acutalibacteraceae; genus UBA6857. The sequence continues at coordinate 1,057 of CAZBXS010000078.1, read as the reverse complement.
AGTACATCTATGAATGTATCTGACTTTATCCTTATAAACTGAGCCGAAACATCGGCTTTTTTGATTATTATTTTATTGTGTTCCTTTAAATCAATCGAATTACAGCCGTCACATGAAAGCATCGGTCTGCCGACCTCTGTATTTTTAACGCTGATTTCGAGTACCGAAGTCGGTTTAAATATCATTGAACGTGAAAACAACGAATGCGTACATATCGGCGTAAGTCCTATACTTTCGATTGTCGGGTCGATTACGGGGCCTCCTGCTGACAAGGAGTAAGCTGTTGAACCGGTCGGCGTTGAAACTATTATTCCGTCGGCGTAATAGTCATTGACAAGCCGTCCGTCGCACTTTATTTGAATGTCGCACATACGCATGGCTGTACCTCTGGCGATGACAACATCGTTTATGCAATAACTTGTATCTATGAGCTTATCGTTTTCGTATAACTGCGCCATGAGCATCATTCTTATGTCGGTTTCGTAGTTCCCGTCGATGAGATTTTTTAACAGATGAAGCTCCTGCTCCTCAATTCCCGCCATGAATGCGAGGCGCCCTGCGTTAATGCCGAGTATCTTTTTTCCGTACTTGGCACATTTGTAGGCACTGTGGATTATCGTTCCGTCACCGCCTATTGCTATCATTATATCGCAGGCGGCATAAAGTTCATCGTCGGGTAGAAATTCGGTTTCAAGTTCCTGAAGTTCGGATTGAAATTCGTCGCTGTATATTATGTCGGCGCCGAGCTTTTTTAGTTCTTTGTGTACATTCAAGGTTACTTGATATGCGTTTTCCCTCGTAAGATTAGGCTTTATCGCTATTTTCATTGTTCTCACTCCGTTTGTCAAGCGTATCATGTGACGCTTTTACAATATCATCAAAACTTCGTGTCAGGAAGATTTCGGGATTATCGCTTTTTTTGATATGTACGAGATATTCGATATTACCTTCGGGCCCCTTTACAGGCGAAAAATCGAGATTAAGTATGTCAAAACCGCTTTCGTATATGAATTCGGTTACCGTTTTGATGACTTCTATATGCGTAGACAGCTCACGT
>CAZBXS010000077.1:0-5978 GCA_964495955.1 uncultured Faecalibacterium sp. | reverse complement strand
TAGCTCCCACCTGTACCGAACAGGGTTATACCACGCACACCTGCGCTTGCGGTGATACGTACACTTCCGATTATGTAGAAGCCAAAGGTCACGCCTACACGGGCGAAATTAAGGATAACGGCAACGGTACTCATTCTTACAAGTGCGTAAACGGTTGCGAAACTTACAGCGTCGGCGTAGCACACGAATGGGACAACGGCGAAGTTACCACACAGCCGACACATTTCAAAGAGGGTGTCAGAACTCGCAAATGTGCCTGCGGTGCTACTAAGACCGAAAGTGTAGATAAACTCAAAGAGCATACATATACAAATACTGTTGTAGCTCCCACCTGTACCGAACAGGGTTATACCACGCACACCTGCGCTTGCGGTGACAGCTATAAAGACAGTTTTGTTGAAGCAACAGGTCATCACTTCGAAGACGGCGTTTGCACCGAGTGCGGTAAAGTCGACACGACCGACAGTGGCACAACGGAAAAGTGCGACTGCATTTGCCACAGCACAAGCGGATTTTCCGGCTTCATATATAAGATTTTGCGTTTCTTCTGGAAACTGTTTAAAACGAAGCAGTATTGCGACTGCGGTGCAGCTCACTATTGATTTCCCCATACTAACTGAGTAATGGTACAATTAAATCACCACCGCCCCACGAACTACGGTTCGTGGGGCGGTGGTGCGTTGGGGGGGAACCTTTAAGTTCGTCTCCCGTCAGCTGAATTTTTCTCTTCTTAGATTTTCATTAGGTCAATTTATCATGATCTTTCTTACGGGATCGACTTTCTCTTCCTTTTTCGGCAATGTCAATTCGAGTACGCCGTTTTTGAATGTGGCGGCGATAGCGTTTTCGTCGATATTGGTAACATCGAAGCTACGGGAGAACGAACCGTAGGAACGCTCACGTCTGATGTAATTGCCGTCATTGTCTTTCTTGTCGTTTTCGGCGGTGTGTTCGGCGGCTATTGTCAGCGTGCCGTCTTTGAGGTCGATGTTAATATCTTCCTTTTCGAAACCGGGAAGCTCCGCCTCAAGAACAAACTTGTCACCGTCGTCTCGGATATCGGTTTTGAACGATTCAAAAGTACGTGGAGAGAAAAAGCTCCTTTCGAACTCCTCCATTTCTTTGAACGGGTCATAGTAACCGATGCTGTTTCTTCTTCTTTCATAGGGTGTTAATCCAAACATAATTCTTACCTCCGTTTTAGGCTGTGCCTTATTTTTTTCATTTTCTGAAAGGGTCGGTTGCGTTTCGGTACTTGTAAGTGTATCCGTCTCGCTCCCTCGTTCTCTTCTCTTTCATTGTCTACAGTATAGACCACGATTATGCTGTTTTATCAACGGTTCTGTGAATATTTTGTTAATATTAGCACTCTTTAGCCGTGAGTGCTAATATTGGAGAATTCGTTATATCTGCTAATCATTTTTTAATTTCCCCCTTTAAATCTGTTTTTCTTTGTGATATAATAACTAAAACATTGCGAAAATACAGGAGAGATAAAATGGGAAAGATAATTTCTATCGTCAACCAGAAAGGTGGCGTCGGGAAGACTACGACTGCCGTCAATCTTGTTGCGTGTATAGGTTCACTCGGCTTTCGTACTCTGATAGTCGATATCGACCCTCAGGGCAACGCCACGAGCGGACTCGGACTTAACAAGAGAGAAATAAACTTGTCAAGTTATGACGTGATTTTGGGCGGTGCCAACGCTTCCGACGTCATAAGACACACCGAGTGCAAAAATGTCGACATTCTCCCTGCTAACATGAACTTAGCCGGTGCGGAACTTGAACTCGTGGACGCAAAAAAAAGAGAGTCCCGACTTAAAACCGGACTTGCCCCGATCAAAAGCGACTACGATTTCATCTTCCTCGACTGTCCGCCCGCACTGGGTCTTATCACACTCAACGCCCTTTGTGCGTCGGATACGATACTTGTACCCATTCAGTGTGAATACTACGCTTTAGAGGGACTTTCGCAACTTATGAGTACTGTCAGACAGGTCAAGCGACTTTACAATCCGCTGATTGAAATGGAGGGAGTACTTCTTACCATGTACGACGGCAGGCTCAACCTCACTCAGCAGGTCGTCACGGAAGTCAAGCGGTTTTTCCCGAAAAAAGTCTATTCGTCGGTCATTCCGAGAAATGTCCGACTATCCGAAGCGCCAAGTTTCGGTCAACCGGTGTACTATTACGACAGAGCGTCCAAAGGCTCTGATGCGTACATGGAACTTGCGCTCGAATTTTTAAGATGTAATAACAAAAAGTAAGGAGGCGGATATATGGCAGCGAAAAAAGGCGGTCTCGGTAGGGGACTCGACGCTCTGTTTGCCGACAATTCAATAGAGGAGATCAGTTCTTCAAGTACGGTCAAATTGAAAATCAACGAAATTGAACCGAACCGTGACCAGCCGAGAAAAACGTTCGACGAAGCGGCACTTTCCGAACTTGCCGACAGTATCGCCGAACACGGAATAATTCAACCTTTACTTGTAAGACCGGTACAGGACGGTTACCAGCTCGTAGCAGGTGAAAGACGTTGGAGAGCGGCAAGGCTTGCGGGACTTAGCGAAGTGCCGGTAGTAGTAAGAGAACTGTCCGACAGCGAAACCATGGAAATTGCGCTGATAGAAAACTTACAGCGTGAAGACCTAAACCCCATAGAAGAAGCCGAGGGACTGCAATTACTCATAGATACCTACGGCTTAACCCAAGACGAATGCGCAAAGCGTGTCGGCAAATCAAGACCTGCTATCACGAACTCGCTGAGGCTTTTGAATTTGCCCGAAAAGTTATCGGAGCTTGTAAAAGACGCAATGATTTCCGCAGGTCACGCAAGAGCTTTGTTGCCCTTGGGTGACGAGGACAAAATGCTCGAAATCGCAAACGAGATAATACGCAAAGACTTATCCGTACGTGAAGTCGAAAGAATGGTAAAACTTCTCGGAAAAGTCGATACGGCTAACGAAAAGCGTACCAAAAAAAGAGACGTGTATTTCGACGAAGTGGAGCTTGCGCTCTCGGACACAATGGGCAGAAAAGTCAAAGTTTTCGTAGGCAAAGGAAGCAAGGGCACGCTGGAAATCGAATTTTTCGGCAAAGACGACTTGGCAAAAATAGCCAAAGCGTTGGAAGAGTAACTTATTAGAATTCGAAATGCAAAATTCGGAGTTCGAAATTTTGTACTTGTCAATCTGCGAACAGCGGTTGGTTGCTACGCTCCGCAACCGCACGCCGTAGGCGTACAGGCGACACACGACGTACCTCGAAGGCGTGCACCATAGGTGCACAGGCTGAGACGGTGCACGAGGGTGTCGCCGGCTGTAGAGGGTTGCCTTTAGATTTCGGTTGGCGTTCCCTGTAGGCGAATAGGGGCGACAATCGGTGTTTCGTGCGAAGTGCAAAACACCGAAAAGGCACAAACCAAAAATAAAACAATTTCGCATTCCGAATTCCGAATTTATGTCAACCCCTCAGCCAAGACCGACTTCAAGCAGAAACTAAATCTCGTCTCTCCTTTAGGGGAGATGTCACGCATAGCGTGACAGAGGGGTAAGGACACAGTAGCAACTACCCAAAGACCTACAAACCAACAATCAAATCAATTTCGAATTTCGAATTCCGAATTCCGAATTTATGTCAACCCCTCAGTCACGACCAACTTTAAGCAGAAACTACATCTCGTCTCTCCTGCAGGGGAGATGTCAGCGTAGCTGACAGAGGGCTAAAGCTGCAGAAAAAATCAAATGCAATCGCCCGACCCGAAACACCGTTAAAATCGGGTGCGGGTGCCCCGCCCACAATTATTCATTATTCAATATTCATCATTCATTGTGAGCAAAGCGAACTTAAAGCTGACAGAAAGATTACGAACACAGTAGCAACTACCCAAAAACCTACAAACCAACAATCAAATCAATTTCGAATTTCGAATTTCGAATTGAATAAAAGGAAAGGTGATATAAATGTTAGACATAAAAGTAATCAGAGAAAATCCCGACAAAGTTAAAGCGGCTATGAAGTCACGTAACAAGGACATGGACGCACTTGTCGACGAAATACTTGCTATCGACGCTAAACGCCGTGAGCTTATCGTTAAGACCGACGAGCTCAAAGCACAGCAAAACGCAGCAAGCAAACAGATACCCCAAATCAAAAAAGCCGGCGGAGATGTCAGCGAGATAATGGCGAAGATGAACGCTATCAAAGAAGCCATTCGAGACGATGACGCACTTCTCGGCGAACTTGAAGCGAAGCAGAAAACTCTCATATACGAATTCCCGAACATTCCGAACGAGAAAACACCTCTCGGTAAGGACGACAGCGAGAACGTGGAAATTCGCCGTTGGGGCGAACCGAGACAGTTCGATTTCGAAGCCAAACCGCACTGGGATATCGGAGCCGACTTAAAGATACTCGACCCCGAAACCGCCGCTAAGGTTACGGGAGCACGTTTCCACTTCTACAGAGGACTGGGTGCGAAATTAGAAAGATCCATAATCAACTTCTTCCTCAATACCCACACCGAGCACGGTTACACCGAAATTTTCCCGCCGTACATGGTAAACAGAGCGTCCATGACAGGTACAGGTCAGCTTCCAAAGTTTGAAGAGGACGCATTCAAGGTTACGAACAATGACTACTTCTTGATACCCACCGCCGAAGTACCGGTAACCAATATGCACAGAGACGAAATTTTAGACGGCGCTCAACTTCCTATAAAATATTGTGCCTACTCCGCATGTTTCAGAGCCGAGGCAGGTTCAGCCGGCAGAGACACGAGAGGACTTATCCGTCAGCATCAGTTTAACAAAGTCGAACTTGTCAAATTCGTAAAGCCGGAGGAGTCGTACAAGGAACTTGAAAGCCTTACAAACGACGCAGAGCGTGTATTACAGCTCTTAGGTCTCCCGTACAGAGTAGTGGCACTGTCGACAGGAGATATCGGTTTCAGCTCGGCGATGACTTACGATATAGAAGTATGGATGCCGTCTTACAACAGATATGTTGAAATTTCGTCATGCTCCAACTTTGAAGACTTCCAAGCACGCAGAGCAGCTATTAGATACAAAGAAGGCAAAGGAAAGGCACAGCTTGTACACACCCTCAACGGTTCGGGCGTAGCTATCGGCAGAACAGTTGCCGCAATTTTGGAGAACTACCAAAACGCCGACGGCAGCGTAACCGTCCCCGAAGCACTCAGAGCGTACATGGGCACGGATATTATTAAGTGATTTGTCGGTGAGATGTTTTTTAATTGATAATGCATAATTAAATTCAAAGAGTGGAGCTCTATCGCTTCACTCTTTGGCTTTGAATTACAGCTCAAATCTGAATTTCGTTGTCGCCCATTTACAATTTCTTCACCCTATTCTATTGACATATCGGTGTATTTGTTTTAAAATATACAAGATAAGCTATGATTATATTCTATCATGCTTTACGGTGAGACGATTTCGTCTCAGCCGCCTATGCATTTATCATACTGTAATTCTTTTGATGATTGATTTTAGGTTGAAAACCGTATTTATTTAATTGAAAAAGGAGGTGCTGCTGCTTTGAACTCAATTAACATCGTAGTTGTCGTAATTGCCGCTCTCGTGAGTGCCGTAATTTTCGGTATAGTCGGATTTGTCCTCGGTCAGAACCACAGAAAAAAGGTAGCCGAAGCCGCTATCGGTTCAGCCACACAGGAAGCGACGAGAATAGTCAACAACGCTATCAACGAAGCCGAAACGAAGAAAAAAGAAGCTATACTTGAAGCTAAAGACGAAGCTCACAAAATAAGAACGGAAGCCGACAGGGAGATAAGAGACAGAAGAAACGAAGTCCAGCGTCAAGAACGCAGGATAATTCAAAAAGAAGAAAGTCTTGACAAAAAAATGGAGACCCTCGAAAAGAAAGAGGACGCTCTCAATGCCAAAACAAAGCAATGCGAAGAAAAAATAGCCGAAGCAGAAAGCATCAAAAGAAGTCAGT
>CAZBXS010000076.1:0-6058 GCA_964495955.1 uncultured Faecalibacterium sp. | reverse complement strand
TCAAGAGTCGTTTCACGCTTTACTTAAAAAAGAATGTATTTATCAAAACAAACCGAAAAACTATAACGAAGCCTACGCTACTATATATAATTACATTGAAAATTTCTATAATCCAATAAGAGTTCATTCATCAATAGGCTATTTATCTCCTATTGATTTTGAAAATAATTTGCAATCCCCCTCTTAAATCCGTTTAAAATATTGACAAAGTCCCAGCGGTGCACCCTCGTCGAAGCCGAGGGTGCGAGCATATGACGCATGGTGAGAATTTCCAACGCAGTGCTTAGGGAAAAAGTATGCATTTAAAAAACGTATGGGTTAGACTATCGTAAACTTAAGCAAAAACGGCACCTTGCAAAAAGCAAAGTACCGTCTTTTACAAATTATCAATTACATCAAACATTAAATCTAAACAGAACAATGTCGCCGTCTCTCATGACGTATTCTTTACCCTCGGAGCGAACAAGACCCTTTTCTTTGGCAGCCACCATCGAACCGCAAGCAACAAGATCGTCGAACGAAATGACTTCCGCTCTGATAAATCCACGCTCAAAATCCGAGTGTATCTTGCCTGCCGCTTGGGGTGCTTTTGTACCCTTTTTGATAGTCCATGCTCTGACTTCAGGTTTGCCTGCTGTCAAGTACGACATCAGTCCGAGAAGATCGTAGCTTTTTTGTATCAGGAGGTCAAGACCGCCCTGCTCAATTCCGAGATCTGAAAGGAACATCTCTTTTTCCTCTTTATCAAGCGACGATATTTCCGCTTCAAGTTCCGCACAAATCGGCAAAACCTGTGCACCCTCTTGCGAAGCGACTTTTTTAACGTTTATGTAGTTTTCATTGTTTTCAAGTCCGCCCGAAAAGTCTTCTTCGCTCATGTTACAAGCGTATATTACGGGTTTGCTTGTCAAAAGTGCCGTCGTATCAATGACCGCCTGCTCATCTTCGTCACATTCGATTGAGCGGGCAGGTTTTCCGTCCTCAAGCCACGCTTTAAGGCGTTTGAGGAAGTCGACCTCTTTTTCAAGGCTCTTGTCGCCTTTCATGGCTTTCGTCGAGCGGTCAATTCTTCTTTCGACCATTTCTATATCGGAGAATATCAATTCAAGGTTTATCGTTTCGATGTCACGAAGTGCGTTTATACTGCCGTCGACGTGGATTATATCGTCGTTTTCAAAACAGCGTACAACATGGATTATTGCGTCAACTTCACGTATATGTGAGAGAAATTTGTTTCCGAGTCCCTCGCCTTTTGACGCACCTTTTACAAGACCCGCTATATCGACAAATTCGATCGTTGCCGGAGTTATCTTGTCGGGTGAGTACATTTCGGCTAACTTATCGAGCCTTTTATCCGGTACTGCGACAACGCCGACATTGGGCTCAATTGTACAGAAAGCGTAGTTCGCCGACTGAGCGCCTGCGTTGGTTATAGCGTTAAAAAGCGTGCTTTTGCCGACATTGGGCAAGCCTACGATACCTAATTTCATATCTATTTTTCCTTTCGTTTATGTGCGATTAGTTTACTGATTAAACAGTATACCACAAATTTTGGACTTTGTCTTTAGTTTTGGTGATTTTTATGTGAGAAATTATATTTTCAGTGAAACCGTGACGACTGAGTACAGGCTAATTTACTACGCCGAAATCGGAGTTTACAGCTTCTTATAGCTTTATTTTAAGTTTCATTGACGAATTTGATAATATTATATATAATTAAATAAACAGCCAACAGTCCCGAAAGGAGAAAAACTAAATGAAAATAATTCACTTATCGGATCTTCACTTGGGAAAGCGTGTAAACGAGTTTTCAATGCTTGAAGATCAGGAGTACATTTTAAAAAGAATAATCGGTATAATAGATCAAGAAAAACCGCATGCTCTGATAATTGCCGGCGATGTATACGATAAATCCGTACCATCAGCCGAAGCGGTCGAAATGTTTGACAACTTTTTAGTACGCCTTTCGGCACGGAAAATAAAAGTTTTCGTCATCAGCGGAAACCACGATTCAGCCGAACGTATCGCTTTCGGCGGACGTCTTATGGACAAAAGCGGTATTTATATGTCGCCTGTTTATGACGGTGAAGTACTTCCCGTCACATTAGAAGACGAATTCGGAGAGATAAATTTCTATCTTCTCCCCTTTATAAAGCCTGCCCATGTGCGAAGATTTTTCCCCGAAGAAACCGTTGACACGTACACCGACGCACTCAAAGTAGCTATCGAAAAAATGCAAATTGATACGGACAAACGCAATATTTTAGTCACCCATCAGTTTGTGACCGGCTCTTTACGCAGAGAATCTGAAGAAATCTCCGTCGGCGGTACCGATAATGTAGATGTCGGCGTATTCGGCGGTTTTGACTATGTTGCACTCGGTCATATTCACACATCACAAAAATGCGGCAGCGAATATATCCGCTACTGCGGTACACCTCTCAAGTACTCGTTCTCCGAGGCAAAAGACACAAAATCCGTAACCGTTCTCGACATAGGCGTCAAGGGTGACATGAAGCTCTCCTTTATTCCGCTTATAGCAAAACGGGATTTAGTGGAACTTAAAGGTACATATGATGAGCTGACAGATAAAAACTTCTATGAAAACACGACTTACGGCGATGATTATGTACATATTACTCTCACCGATGAGGAAGATATTCCCGATGTACTTAGCAAGCTGAGAGTGATTTATAAAAACATCATGAAACTCGATTACGACAACAAACGCACACAGCACAAAAGCGAAATAATCGGTGCAATTGACGTAGAAAATAAGACGCCTCTTGAGCATTTTAACGATTTTTATGAGATGCAAAACGGACAGCCGATGGACGAAGAAAAAATTTCTTTCGTTTCAAAAATCATCGAGCAGATTTGGGAGGGAGAAAAATGAGACCTTTAAAACTGAGAATATCGGCATTCGGCCCTTACGCAGATGAAACCGAATTTGATTTTGAAAAATTGGGTACAGGCGGACTGTATCTGATAACCGGAGACACCGGTGCTGGCAAGACCACTATTTTTGACGCAATCACCTATGCGCTCTACGGAGACCCAAGCGGCAGCAACCGAGAGCCGTCGATGTTACGTTCCCAATACGCCGACAGTTCGGTGCCGACGGAAGTTGAACTGAAATTTAGCTACAACGGCAAAAAGTACACCGTAAAACGCAATCCCGAATACATCAGAAGCTCAAAACGTGGCGAGGGTACAACCAAACAAATCGCAGGAGCAGAATTTACATATCCCGACGGAAAAGTCGTGGCAGGAAAAATCAAAGAAGTTGACGATGCAATTAAAGAAGTAATCGGTATCGACAGAAACCAATTTTGCCAAATCGCAATGATTGCACAGGGAGACTTTTTGAAACTGCTGTTAGCGTCGACAAAAGACCGCATGGAAATATTCAGGCACATATTTAAAACAGAAGAATTTTCCGACTTACAGAATGAACTGAACTCGGCTTTTAAAGAAGTTAAAAGAGAAAAGGAAAAGTTAAAGGATAGTATCGACCAATATATCGAAGGCATTGTATGTGACGAAGATTCGGTAGAGTTCGCAAAAGTCGAAAAAGCGAAAGACGGGAATCTGATGATTGAAGACACCGTTGAGCTAATAAAAAGACTGATTGAAGCCGACAGCGAAAAAGAAAACAGCTTAAACAATCAGAAAAAAGATTTTGAAGATAAACGTAATGAAGCTACATTGCTCTTGAAACAGGCAGAGGATATCGCTAAAGCAAAAGAAGAGCTGAAAGCGAAGAAAGAAAAACATAAAAAGCAAACCGAAGAAAGAAAAGAACTTTTCGAAAGCTATGAAACCGAAAGAAAAAATGAACCGCAGATTGAAGAAAATAAAAACATAATAGCACAAATAAAAGCGAGCTTAGAACGGTACAAAGAGCTTAGCGAAAAACAGAAAAAGTTCAATGAAAACGCCAAGTTTGTCGAATTTGCAAGTACTCAAAAAGAAAAACTGACGGGTAATATTTCTAATCTTAAAGAAGAAATAACAGCTTTGTCTGACGAAATGACAAATCTTGAAAAAGTCGGGGAAAATAAGCTAAAACTCGAACAGAAAAAAGGCGAATTAAAAGAACTTTCAAGTAAATTCGGCGACTTAAAAAGAGATATCGCCTCGCTCAACGATATAAAAAGCAGGTATTCGAAAGCGGTGGAAATTTATAAGGAAAAGGCGAAAAACGCCCAAGACGCCGACGAGGAATATAAGGTGGCTAACAAAGCCTATCTCGACGCACAGGCAGGTATTTTAGCGGAAACTTTGGAATACGGCGTCCCCTGTCTCGTATGCGGTTCAACTTCTCACCCGAAGCCTGCATCTAAGCCCGAAAACGCACCGACAAAAGAGGAACTGGACAGATTACAAAAGAAATCGGAAGAAGCAAGCAAATCGGCGAGGCAGGCAAGCGAAAATGCAGGAAATTTAAAAGGCGTTTTCGAAGAAAAAGAAACGGGTGTCATAAAAAGAATCGAACAGCTGTTAGGTAACTCGGATATCGAAAGTGTCGAAGACAAAATCGACAGTAAAATTTCCGAAATCGCTCTGAATATAGATTCTCTCCGCTTAGCAATCGAAAACGAAAACAAAAAAATCTTGCGTAAAGATGAAATTAACAAGCTGTTACCGGAAAAGCAGGACAAAGTTGAAAAAGCGAACGCAAAAATCTCCGAGCTTGAAAAAAATCTGAATACAAAATCGGGCGAAAATGCTACTCTCAAAACGGAAATCGAAAAGTTGAAAAAGAGTTTACAGTTCGAATCGGAGACAGCAGCGAAAGGCGAAATCGGCAGACTTTCCGAGGCGAACGGAGTAATCAGTACAAAAATCAAAGAAGCAAAAGAAAAGCTCGACGAATGCGACAGAGCCATTGCGAAACTCGAAACAGAGAAAGAGCAAATCCTCATTCGCATCGGCAACGGAAGTGACATTGACATCGAACAGCAAAAAGCAAAACAAAATGAAATCGACACAAAACTCGGCGAACTGTCCGAAGCGGAAAAAGAAGTCCACAGCAGACGTACAGCAAATGAAAAGTGCTTGAAAAACATCGAAAGCACCGCCGAAAGTTTAAGTATCACCGAGAAGAAATACGTTTCGATTCAGTCGCTTTCCGATACAGCCAACGGCACTATCGCCGGAAAAGAAAAAATAACGTTCGAGACGTATATTCAAATGAAACACTTCGACCGAATTATCGAACGTGCTAACAGAAGACTTTCAATCATGACTAACGGTCAATACGATTTGGTTCGCCGTCAAGACGGTTCAAAGCAGGGCAAAATCGGTTTAGATCTCGATGTATTCGACCATTACAGCGGTAGCAGACGTAGCGTTAAAACGCTTTCCGGTGGCGAATCTTTCAAGGCATCTTTGGCTTTAGCGCTCGGACTGTCGGACGAAATCCAGTCCTCTGCCGGAGGCATCAAGCTCGACACAATGTTCGTCGACGAGGGATTCGGCTCGCTTGACGAGGAGTCTCTGTCACAGGCGATGAAAGCTCTCACTTCCTTAGCGGACAGCAACCGCCTCGTCGGTATCATCTCTCACGTAGGAGAACTCAAGCAAAAAATCGACAAACAAATCGTGGTTACCAAAGATAAAGACGGCAAAAGCAAAGCCGAAATTATCGTTTGATGTGAAAAGTACATGTTAATTTTGTCTCATTCGATACATTATTAGTTCATTAAGACTTAAAACGGCAACAAAAAACGGCGGTACAGATTTTCCTGTACCGCCGAAAAATTTAAGTTTAGGTTAGCTTACGCTTTGCCTGCACAGCCGAGAACTGTTTCGATCTTGTGTGAAACAACTTCTTCGATAGCGTTACGGGCAGGCGTGAGATACTGTCTCGGATCGAAGTGAGACGGGTTCTCGGTCAGGTGCTCACGGATAGCTGCTGTCATAGCAAGACGAAGGTCGGAGTCAACGTTGATCTTGCAAACTGCCATGCTTGCTGCCTGACGAAGCATATCTTCGGGGATACCGATAGCGTCGGGCATTTCACCGCCGAATTTGTTGATCTTCTCAACATATT
>CAZBXS010000075.1:0-6158 GCA_964495955.1 uncultured Faecalibacterium sp. | reverse complement strand
TATCGGGTATATCGGACATAAATATCGGAGCTACTGCTTGTGACCCCGAATGTATTGAGCCGTTGCCGTTCGTTAAAATCGACGAGCCTACGCTTTCGATGAACTTTATCGTAAACGACAGTCCCTTTGCAGGTCAGGAGGGCAAATTCGTTACTTCGAGAAATATAAGAGACAGACTTTTCAAAGAAGTCGAAACGAATGTAAGTATGCGTGTCGAAGAAACCGATACGACCGATACATTCAAAGTCAGCGGTAGGGGAGAACTTCACCTTTCAATACTTATCGAGACCATGAGAAGACAGGGTTATGAGTTTCAGGTATCACGTCCGAAAGTTATCTTAAAGAAAGAAAACGGCAAAGTACTCGAACCTATGGAACTTCTTATTGTTGAAGTACCGGAAAACTATGTCGGTGCCGTCATGGAAAAGATCGGCTCAAGAAAGGGCGTACTTGAAAACATGGGTACACGTGAGGGAGGAACCACTCACCTTGAGTTCAAGATTCCCTCAAGAGGTCTCATCGGATACAGAAGCGAATTTCTCACCGATACAAACGGAAACGGCATCATGAACCAGCTTTTCGCAGGTTACGAAGAGTACCAAGGCGATATACAGACAAGAGAAAGAGGCTCTATAATCAGCCACGAAACCGGCGAAAGCACGGCGTACGGACTTTTCAATACGCAGGACAGAGGACGACTTTTCATCGGCCCGGGCGTGCCTGTATATGAGGGTATGATAGTCGGAGAATGCGCAAAAAGCGAAGATGTCACCTGCAATGTTTGCAAGAAGAAGCAGATGACAAATACCCGTGCCGCAGGTTCGGACGACGCTTTAAGACTTGTACCGCATTCGGTTTTGTCGCTGGAGCAGTCGATGGAGTTTATTAAAGACGACGAACTTCTCGAAGTCACACCGGTATCATTGAGACTTAGAAAGCGTATACTTTCAAAGGAACTTCGAATGAAACAGCAGTTTAAGAAGAAATAATATAAAAAGTACAGGCGACGGAATTCGAACCGTTGCCTGTAGCTTTTTATTATGCCTTTTCACTCTGTCTTTTCTTCATTTTCGACCAGTTTATAAACCCGTAAAAATCGTTGACAAGAAAGACCGCAAAACAAATCACTACCGAAAGGTAGGATATATCGCTTTTTGTCGCAAGTACCCACAAAATTATCAAAACGATGTCATTAGCAGCGTACGCCAAAGGGAAAAATGCACTTCTGCGAAATGTCAGATATACCGCCAAAAAACTCGTCGTGACGGAAATTGTACTCGGTAGCATGTTCGCCGTATCGAACCAATCGAGAACGAAATAAAATATCGCTGTCACTCCTGCGGTAAGTAGAAACATGAATGCAATCTCGCCCTTTTTCAGTCGGTTGACTTTCACCTGGGAATGTGAGTTTCCGTAAGGATTTCGAAGCCACGAAATCAGCGCCAAAACCGCCATAGGCCCGGTCATACCGAGATAAGTTATCATTTCACCGTAGTAGCGGAAAGTGTAGGATATTATCCCGTACAGGATACTGAAAATTATCATCAAAACCTGACCTAAAGGATTGCCTTTTGCGTTGAGTATAAGAGAGGTTACGCCTATTAAAGACGCCGCCAATGTCAGATATCCGACCCTGTCGAAGATGAAGAACGAAATCAGAATTAAAAGTACCGAAAACGTCCACAGTGCTTTTTCGAAAAACGTGAATCCCGAAATGAAATTTTTGATCTTTTGCATAAAATACCTCCAAAAAAAATAAGCACTCGCAACACATCTTCAAAGACCTAATGATGTGTTCGAATGCTTCAGCATTTCTACCCGGTGGCAGATTTATTTTGTTTTCGGCGATTATACCATATATTTTTGTTATTTTCAAGTGTTTTGTAAAAATTTCTGCGGTTCGCTTAGAAGAAATCATTACAGCAGGTGAATTTTCCGTTGGAAATTTCCGACTTTAGACCCAACTTCCTGCTGAGTGTCCGGGCACTTTCGCCACTTCGTGACTACTGCGCCCTGCTTTCTCCTGCGGCGTCTTCGGACACCCACGCACACTTCGTGTGCGTGGGTACGCTCAGCCACCGTACCGCCTGCTTCGCAGGCGGGTTTACGCTCATTCAATATCGTACTTAGTCTTAATCCTCTCAAGTATCTTCCCGATAGGCTTAGAAAAAAGCAGGAGGAATACAACGTTCGATACAGCGTATATGAATGTAAAAGGCAATGCGGAAGCGATAGACGCAAAGTAGCGTGAAAGGTTAAAATATCCGTCAGTCCAAAGCACAGACCAAACGTCCATAAGCGCCGAAAACATTATTCCCGACAAAATTCCGTACAGTGACAGCGTTATCTTGCTTTCTTTGAGTGCGGACGAAATGAGACCTGCCAAAAGTCCGATTATTCCCCACGTGAACATCTGAAAGGGCGTCCAAGGGCCTTGACCGAAATAGAAATTCGATATCAAAGCCGAAAGTGCACCGACGGCAAAACCCGCCTCACCTCCGAAGTGCATTGCGGTAATTATAACGACTGCCGTTACGGGTTTAAACCCCGGTATCGCCGAAAAAGCTATCCTGCCGATGACCGATAAAGCGACCATTGCGGAAATCAGTACCGATTTCTTCGTGTCGCTTTGATTTTTTTCAAAGCGAATGAAAAACGGAACACACGCCAATACGGCAACACACAAAGATATCCATGCGTGCCTTTTAGAGCCGAAAATAAGCGTTCCGCCGATCATTACCATAGGTACAAGCAAGCAAAGAACAATATATGAAATCACTTTTTTTCGCTTTTTCATTTTCTTTTCCCTTTCTTGCATTTTTTGACAACCTGCTCGCAGGTGACGGCGTTTTTCCATAAACTGCGTGCCATGCGATTGGCGGCTGTCGTATAAAAATTATTTTCCGAAAAGAACTTTTCGGGTGCATCGGCACTGAGTACCTCGCCGTCGAAAAATAAAGCGCATCTGTCCGAAATTTCGGCGGCAAACTCTACGTCGTGGGTGACAATGAGTAATGTCATACCCTCATTTTTTAATTTCAGAAGTATATTTTTAAGTCTCAGCTTTGAATGTGCGTCGAGTGCCTTTGTCGGCTCGTCCAAAAGCAGTATTTTTTTCTTAGTAAGCATCATTTTCGCTATTGCGCACTTTTGCATTTCCCCACCGCTGAGGTCGAATGGGTGCTTGCTAAGTAAGTGCGAAATTTCGAATTTCGATGCGACCGATTTGATGATTGTACTTGCCGATTTTTCGTCGACTTTGTAAGCGTTCAATGCGGCTGAAAAGTCGCCGAATACGCTGTCCTCGACGAATACTGCCTGTGGGTCTTGCGGAAGGTAGGCGAGCGTGTCTTTATAAAGTGAGTTCCCTTTGTATTTTTGTACAGGTTTACCGCATACGGCGACCGACCCTCTGTACGACTTGAGAAGATTCGATATCACGCCGAGCGTCGTCGTTTTTCCCGTTCCGTTTCCGCCCAAAAGCGAGAAAATTTCGCCTTCGTACACTTTTAAATTTGTACCACGAAGAACATCGGGCGAATTTTTGTCATAGCGAAACCAAACATTTTTAAGTTCGATAGCTGTTTTTTCGCTGTGAGAGTAACTGAAATCATCATCGCATTCTTCTGTACGGGCGAATGTGTTTTCAAGAAAATTTCGTCCTTCTTTGACGGTCAGCGGACAGTCTGTATCAATTTCGAGTTCGCCGAAAATACGGGTGGCACTCGGAAGTGAGAGAAGCATCGGGTGATTTTCGTCAATAGAGCGAAGTCCTTTAGATATATTTTCGGGTCTGTCGTACAGTGCGATTTTTCCTTTGTCCATTACGATGACCTTGTCTGCTATCGGGAAAACTTCTTCAAGTCGGTGTTCGGCGAGAATTACTGTAAGTCCGAGTTCTCTGTTTAGTTTGTGAACGGTTGCGATAAAATCCGATGCGGCTATCGGGTCGAGCTGTCCCGTCGGCTCGTCAAGTATCAATATTTTCGGTTGCATTACCATGACACAGGCGAGGTTTAATATCTGTTTTTGACCGCCCGAAAGTTCGTCGGTGCGTTTTCGAAACCAGCTTTCTATACCGAAATATGACGCCATTTCGCCGACACGACGGCGTATAATATCGCTGTCAATACCCATGTTTTCAAGTCCGAATGCAAGTTCGTGCCACACTTTGTCGGTTACGATTTGATTTTCGGGATTTTGAAAAACATAACCTATTTCACAGGCGGAAATTTTATTTTCAATTTCATCTTGTAAAACGCCGTTATAAAAAACTTTACCGCTTTTTTCACCGGCAGGGGAGAGCTCTTTTTTTAACATCTTCAAAAGCGTCGTTTTTCCGCAACCCGATTCACCGCAAAGGACAACAAATTCACCGCTGTTTACACAAAGCGAAACATTCTCAAGTGCTTTATTCTCTGTGACGGGGTACTTGAAACTCAAATTCTCGATACGTAGTATTTCCATAAAATCGCCTCCTTAACTTCGATGATGAACGGTAAAACCGACAGCGTGAAAAACGAAATGTAGCTCAAAATTCCGATGGGTGTAATTTTTTTATAAGCTATAACCGGGTAATATTCGAATTCGAGCACCCCCTGTGACACGCCGAAAAGTACATTCAACAAAAGCAAAACGCAAACCGCCGAAAAGACGGCGTCTCTGCGTTCGAATTTGAAGACGGAAAAATTCGACCTGTTTTTATTTGAGTACCCTCTTGATTTCATCGACGACGATGTTTCCATCGAATTTTCAAGCGACCACGAAATTGTCGAGACGAACACTCTGCCTGTACTTTTAATTTTTTCTAAAGCTGTGTCGGACGAATATATCCCCATCGCTTTTTGAGCTTTCGTAACTTTGAAAAACTGCTTTTTAAAAAGGGGAATAAAGCGAAGAGCAGTCGAAATTATCAACGAAAGTTTCGGAATCGCTTTTCCGAACAAGTACAGAAATTTATCACTCGTAAAAACCAAGCTGTAACACTTGCACCAAAGCATTACGGCGATAACGGTCAAAGCTATAGAACCGCCGTACAACAGCGCTTCAAGAGTTACGGGAATATTACCGAGAGTAAAAAGGACGGTGTTACCGCTGTGTGAAAAAAGCGGATTTGTCAAAGTTACAAGCAAAAACATCACAAGATAAAAGCCGGTATTTTTCAAAGTATCGCTCGGTTTTTGAACCGTGATACAAAAAAGAAAAGCGCCGATAAGTGCCGTAATTTCGATTATCGGATTCATAACGAACATACTTATCGAAAGTACCGACAAAAAATATACAAGCGTCACAAACGGGTGATAGCTTTCGAATGCCTTCACATTTACACCTCCTTTAGCCTATTAGCGACGAACCGGTTCGCTTTTTCGGCTTCATTTTGAAAACGGGCAATCCCGACCGAGACTGCCCGTTTAGTTAAATTTGAATTAGTATAATTTAGCGCCTGCGGGTATGTGGTCATCAACCATGAGAAGATGAAGTTTTTCTTCACCCTCCTCTGAGTGAATTGCCGAAAGGAGCATACCGCACGAGTCAATACCCATCATCGCTCTCGGCGGAAGATTGGTTATTGCAATGAGAGTTTTTCCGATGAGCTCTTCCGGTTCGTAATAAGCGTGAATACCGCTGAGAATAGTGCGGTTCTCGCCTGTACCGTCGTTGAGTGTGAACTGTAAGAGTTTCTTTGATTTCTTAACCGCAACGCAGTCGAGAACTTTTACGGCTCTGAAATCCGATTTTGAGAATGTTTCGAAGTCGACGAAGTCCTTGAATAAAGGTTCAATTTCGACTTTGGAGAAGTCGATAACTTCTTCTGCTGTCTCTTCCTGCTGTTCATTCGAACTGTCACAGCAATTGCAAGAAGCCGTAGGCTTAACGGTAGGAGCGGCGCCTAACGATTTCATAGTCGGGAACAAAAGTACATCTCTGATAGCGGTGCTGTCGGTTAAAAGCATTACCATTCTGTCAATACCGAAACCGATACCGCCCGTGGGAGCCATACCGTATTCAAGAGCACAAAGGAAATCTTCGTCTGTATGGTTAGCTTCATCGTCGCCCTGTGCGAAAAGTTCTTCCTGAGCTTTGAAGCGTTCTCTTTGGTCTATCGGGTCGTTAAGCTCTGAGTAGGCGTTTGCCATTTCCCAGCCGTTCATGAAGAA
>CAZBXS010000074.1:0-6264 GCA_964495955.1 uncultured Faecalibacterium sp. | reverse complement strand
AAACAGATAACTACTAATATCCCCATAAAATAGACAACCATACAGTAAAACTCCGCTCACGAAAGTGAGCGGAGTTTTACTGTGCTGTAGGGCAAATTAAATTCGAAATCATTTTATGCTTAATTTTACAGGCTTTTGACTGTTTTTCTGCGATGTACCCCTCAGTCTGCCTATGGCAGACTGATTCCCCACAGAAAAGCCAAGACCGACTTTAAGTGGAAACTATATCTCGTCTCTCCTTTAGGGGAGATGTCACGCAAAGCGTGACAGAGGGGTAAGACAAAGTAGAAACTTAAATACAACCGCACTAACCGAAACACCTATAGGCTCCCTTGTGCAAAGGGAGCAGTCGAGACGCAGTCTCGACTGAGGGATTGTGCGTGCACAGTAGTGAGGCGAGTGCACGTACGAAAACCGAGGGCTCGATGCCCTCGGTTTTCGTCGAAATGTGGGATGTTCGGTTAGTTTGCGGACGATGAAAATTTTTGATATGTCCGTACTTCTCTGTCGATTTTGAGCAGGAAATAAATACACTCGCACAGATTGACAAGTACAATAATTCCGAATTTAAATCGACCATACAAGAGACCCGAAACCGACTTTAAGCGAAACCTAAAAATTTTCCCTTTTCGATTTGCAAAGTTCGGTTATAAACAGCGAGTCGAGCTCGGTCAGTTTGTAGCCTTTCTTTCTTATTAAAACGTCTTTGTATATCTTCGAGTTTTCACTGCACTTTTTTTGTACAAGTCCGTATCTTTTGACAAGCGTTTCGGGGATAGGGGAGACCCACATGAAAGTGTTCGGATTTTGATTTAAAATTTCGAATTGGCTCGCTCTTTCGAAAACGAAAATACGCTTTTTTACATCATCGGTGAGTTCGTCTTTTTTTGCTTTTGTACTTGAAAGCGACGGTATGAACGGGTCGCCGTGTGCAACCTCGATCATGTCTTGTAAATCTTCGAAGAGTATATCATTCTTTTCTGCAAGGGGTGAGTTTTCGCTCATCAAAAGCACGTACCCGAAAGTAGTCACAAGTTCGTATTCGAAGTCTTTTTCGTCCATGAGCGACTTGTAGTGCTTGTCGTATTCCTCGGCGTATCGGATAATTCCCAATTTGTAATCGTCTTGATGTACGTTTTTGATTGTGCGGACGGTGTTTGTTTCTTTATAGAGAATTTCGACTTCTTCTTCGTCTGTCAAAGCGTTCGAAAATCTTGCGAATGCGTCGGCGATGTAACTTGCTCTGGGTACGGAAACGGAAAATTTCTTCTTTTGTATGTTTCCGTCTTTGAACATGTTTTCGACTTCGTCAACTTGCTTGAGAATTGTTTTCGCATATTTCAAAAAACGCTCGCCCTCGGCGGTCGGTACCATTCCTTTCGGGCACCTTTCGAATACCGCCACGCCAAGCGAACTTTCAAGCTCTTTTATCGCTCGGCTGAGGTTCGGTTGTCCGATGTAAAGTTTTTCCGCCGCCTTGTTTATCGAACCCGTTTGTGCGACCTCGACTGCGTATTTTAAATGCATTAAGTTCACTGTGAACACCCCCAAAAATAAACCGCAAATATTTTATCACAAATTTTTCTTTCAATCCATAGTCAGAAAAGAGAAATTTATTTGTCACACCGACATTAACTTGTGACTATTGACAAAAAAATATCAATTTTTGTACTTGTAAGCGGGGTACAGCCGCCGAATTTTTTCGTTTTGTAACTTCTGCACGCTACAGTCCAAAATCAAATCCGACTTAAATCTTTTACCGTTTTCGCCTGTACAGAAAAACAACTCACATTTTCACAACAAATCGGTCACATTTTTGTGTAACGATGTTAATAAATAATTTATTGACTTAAAGTTATATTAGATGTATAATCTATCCATATCGTTTATTATGGAGGGAAATGCATGAAAAAGCTCGTGATCCCCGTTATCGTTTTGTTGCTTGTCTCATTGCTTGTCGCCTGCGGTGGAAACGGCGACGGAAATGAATATACAGGCGACTTCAACGAATACAGCAACAACTCATCTTCGTCCGATAACCTTTCCGTATCTTCGGACAACTCAGGCTCGGATATCGTAACCGTTCCGCTGACTACCCAACCGGGAGCGACTGTTCCGGAAGTTACGACAACTCAGCCGACAACAGCGCCCCCGACTGTTGATTACACACCGATAATACCGCCCGATACTACGAAACCGATACCGAACACGACATATTATGCCGACCCCAACACAACGACAACTTCGAATATAAGCAGCCTTTTGACTACAAACGACTCAACTTCGAACACAGATGAAGACGAAACGACCTCGTCTGAGCTGAAATATGTCAAGATATCATCAAGCGGCGACGATTACACCGATGTTGCACCCGACGGAGAAAAGGGTAACGAACTTTTGATACTGACCGTTGAATCTCCGAAATTAAAAGGAAAGCCGACTTCGACTTCCGGAAAAAATGCAATCGTAACCGTGAACGGCAAGTCGTATTCAAACAGAAAGTACAAAGTCCTTTCGAAACTTGACGGCGACGGCAGAATTACCGTTGAAGTCGATGCATCGGGTATCGAAATAATTACAGAAGACAAAATAACGATAACTTTACAGGAAGGCTCGATAAAAACCGACGAAAATTATTCAAACAAGAAGTTTACAAGCCAAATAGGTTACGCAATATAATTAAACACGAAACGAATATTTCCGCACTGCGACTTCAAGTCGCAGTGCTTTCTTTATATTTATACCCAAGTTCATAAAAACTTGAACACTTCGTTACCCCGATTCAACAACTCACACTTGCTTTTTTTATACAGATGTTATATGATATATATGCTTTCGAAGCTATCAAATTTATGGAGGAAACACAATGTCAAGAGTTTACAATTTTTCAGCGGGCCCGTCCATGTTGCCCGAATCCGTTTTGAATTTAGCTGCAGCGGAAATGCTCGACTATAAGGGATCGGGTCAGTCCGTTATGGAAATGTCACACAGATCGAAAATATACCAGTCCATAATCGACGAAGCCGAAGCTCTCGTAAAAGAACTTTACAATGTACCGGATAATTACAAGGTACTCTTTCTTCACGGCGGTGCTTCAACTCAGTTTGCCGCTATACCTCTCAACTTCATGAACGGTTCGAAAAAAGCCGATTATATCGTTTCGGGTCAGTGGGGAAAGAAAGCGTACGAAGAAGCATGCAAGTACGGCGATGCCAAAGCAATAGCCAACTCCGTTGACAAGAATTATTCTTACTTCCCGAAGATTACAAGAGACGATATCAGACCCGACGCCGATTATGTATATTACTGCATGAACAATACGATTTTCGGCACAAAAGCGAATTATATCCCCGATACAGGCGATATTCCGCTTATTGCCGATGTTTCCAGTTGTTTCTTCTCGGAGCCTTTGGATATATCGAAATTTGCCGTTGTCTACGGCGGTGCACAGAAAAATGTCGCTCCCGCAGGTCTCGTAATAGCTATTGTACGTGAGGATATGCTCGGAAACGCCCGTGACATCACGCCGACAATGCTCAACTGGAAGATCCACGCCGATAACGGCTCAATGTACAACACACCGCCTTGCTATATCATTTATATGTGCAAACTTGTACTCGAATGGATAAAGAAACTCGGCGGACTTGACGCTATCAAAGAGAGAAACGAAGCGAAAGCTAAAATTCTCTACGATTACCTCGACCAAAGCGAAATGTTCCACGGAACAGTCGTACCGGAAGACCGCTCACTTATGAATGTACCTTTCGTTACAGGCGACAAAGAACTTGACGCTAAGTTTATAAAAGAAGCGGACGAAGCTGGATTTATTAACCTTAAAGGTCACAGAATAGTCGGCGGTATGAGAGCGTCTATCTATAACGCAATGCCCATTGAGGGCGTGGAAAAACTCGTTGAGTTTATGAAAAACTTCGAAAAAGAAAATTCATAAGGAGAAGTTATGTATAAAATTTTAACCTTAAATAAAATAGCACAGGTAGGACTTGATGTTTTCGGCGAAAATTACGAGTACGGCGAATTTGACCGTCCAGACGCAGTAATGGTGCGTTCGGCGTCGATGCACGAAACCGAATTTGCCGAGAATACCTTAGCTGTTGCAAGAGCAGGTGCAGGCGTAAATAACATTCCGCTTGACAGATGCAGTGAAAACGGAATTGTGGTTTTCAATACCCCCGGCGCTAATGCCAACGCAGTAAAAGAGCTTGTTATAGCCTCGCTTTTCCTCTCATCGAGAAAAGTTGCCGCCGCTTACGATTGGTGCAAGACGCTCAAAGGTGAGGGCGAAAATGTCGGAAAGCTCGTCGAAAAAGGCAAAAGTCAATTCGCAGGCCCCGAAATTTTAGGAAAGACCCTCGGCGTTATAGGCTTGGGTGCTATCGGACTGAAAGTTGCCGAAAGCGCACTGGCTTTGGGAATGCACGTTGTTGCATACGATATAAGAAAGCCCGATGGCGTATCGGACGAAATCACTTTTACAGACAGCCTTGACGCACTTTATGCTAATGCGGATTATATCACGTTGCATCTTCCTCTTTTGGACGCAACGGCTAAGATGATAAATTCCGAAAGTATCGCAAAAATGAAAGATTCGGTTCGTATCCTCAATTTCGCACGTGGCGGACTTGTCGATGACAACGACCTTATTGCGTCGCTTGAAAGCGGAAAAGTTGCCGCCTATATCACCGACTTCCCGTCCGATGCCGTTATCGGCGTACCGGGTGTAACGGCAATTCCTCACCTTGGCGCATCAACGCCCGAATCCGAGGACAACTGTGCGATAATGGCGGCTGAACAGATAAAACTGTTCATAGAAACCGGCTCGATAAAAAATTCGGTAAATATGCCGAACGTCTTACTCGGCGAAAAAACAGCGGATTTTCGCCACTTGATAATTCACCGCAACTGCGACGAAATTGCTGATAAAATCAAAGCACTTTCGGGAAAAGAAGCCACTACCTATACACGTGGCGATTACTCCTACACGGTCGTCGACTGTGACAAAGACATTTCCGCTTCTGTATCGGAATTTAAGTGCGTAATCAAAGTTCGTGTGATTTAACTGTGTACAAATAAAAAGTAATCTCCCTCTCGGCTTTCGGCTGAGGGGGAGATATTCCTTTTATATGTACTTACAAGTACTTTTATTTTTGTAAAAATCTCGACAAAAATTCTTTTGTCTGAGGCTGTTGCGGATTTTCGAATATTTCGCTCGGCGTTCCCTGTTCACAGATGAGACCGTCGGACATAAATATGACTTTGTCCGAAACGTCACGGGCGAAAGCCATTTCGTGAGTTACGACTATCATAGTTAATCCTTCCGATGCGAGATTTCTCATTACCGTCAAAACTTCGCCGACCATTTGAGGATCGAGAGCACTTGTCGGTTCGTCGAAAAGGAGAACTTCCGGGCTCATTGCGAGTGCTCTTGCGATTGCAACACGCTGTTTCTGACCGCCGGAGAGCTGTTTGGGTCTTGCGTTTATATACGGCTCCATTCCGACTTTTTCAAGATAGTGCATTGCGATTTCATGAGCTTCTTTCTTAGATCTTTTCAGAACGGATATCTGACCTGTCGTGCAGTTATCAAGAGCCGACATATTATTGAAAAGGTTAAAACTCTGGAAAACCATGCCGACTTTCGCTCTGTATTCGGAAAGTTTGAAGTTCTTTGAAAATATACTTTCACCGTGGAAAAGTATGTCACCGTCCGTTGCTTCTTCAAGAAGATTTACACATCTCAGGAGAGTACTTTTACCCGAACCCGATGCACCGATGATACTGACCGTTTCGCCGGGATTTACCGAGAAGCTGATATCGTTTAGTACTTCGTGATTGCCGAAATGCTTTCTTAAATGCGATACTTCGATTATGCTGTCGCTCATTTCGATGTCTCCTTTCGCTCAATGTGAATTTCCGCTTCGGGACAGGTCTGCGAACCGAATACGGTGTAATTATCCTTACCGTCCAACTTTTTCTCCACAAAACGAAGAAGTCTCGTAATGGTGAATGTCATTATAAAGTACAGTACGCAGACAACAAGATAAGTTTGGAATGTCTGAAAATTCTGTCTTTTGATGACGCTTGCGAAGTAATAAAGCTCCGTAACGCCGATAACGTTAAGTACAGATGTATCTTTGATGTTAATGACAAATTCGTTGCTGACGGACGGAAGTATGTTACGCATTACCTGAGGGATTATGACCTTGAACATAGTTTGCGTGTGGGTCATACCGATACTCATAGCGC
>CAZBXS010000073.1:0-6294 GCA_964495955.1 uncultured Faecalibacterium sp. | reverse complement strand
TTTTGAGGTTACTTCTCTTTTTTATTGGGTCACATCATTTTAACACATACATTTTGAGTAAAGTTGATTTTAAATTTTGTTAAATATTAGATTGCAGGGCTTTTATAGTTCGAAATGCGAAATACGGAATTCGAAATTGTTGTATATTTTAGTTTGTGCTCCTTGGGGTAGTTGGTTCTGCGTTTATTTACCCCTCTGTCACGCTTTGCGTGACATCTCCCCTATAGGTGAGACAAGATTAAGTTTCTGCGTCTGTACTTAATTTCTGCTTAAACTCGGTCTCGGCTCTCCTTTAGGGGAGCTGTCACGACGATAGTCGTGACTGAGGGGTTCAACTTAAATTCGAAATTGTTTTGATTATTAGTTTGTGCTCCTTTGGGTAGTTGGTTCTGCGTCCGCAATCCCTCAGTCACAGATAAAACTAACTGCAATCGCAGAAACTGAAAATCACACTTTCACTTCTTACCTATTGCCTTTTACTTATTACCTGTGAGCGTAGCGAACTTCTCCCTCCGTCACGACTTGCGTCGTGCCACCTCCCTCAAACATGAGGGAGGATTTGGGGTGTTTCGTGCTTCGCACGAAACACCATGGCTGACATTAGGTTTCTGCGGTCGCACTTGATTTCTGCTTAAACTCGCTCTTGGCTCTCCTTTAGGGGAGCTGTCACGACGAAAGTTGTGACTGAGGGGTTCGGTCGCAGAAGAAACTATCCAAAGAACCGCAAATCAACAAGTACAATCATTTCGAATTCCGCATTTCGAATTCAAGCCACGCCCTACAGGGAACGCCGACCCAAAATCTAACAGTTAATTTCTACATCCGGCGACGCCCTCGTGCACCGTCTCAGACAGCACGCCTACGGCGTGCGCCTTCGAGGTACGTCGTGCGTCGCCCGCACGCCTTCGGCGTGCGGTTTTCTACCCCAACCAAAACAAAAGCAGGCGGTTCGGCAAAGTCGAACCGCCATTACAATTTAATTTCAGTAAAATTTACCCACTGTCAGCATACTGACAAGTACTTTCATTTCGAACTTCGCATTCCTAATTTCGAATTTAAGCAAGCGAAACTTCCGTTATTCTGTCTGCGAGTATCATTTTTGCGTTTTTCATAAAGCCATTCGGGTCGCTTGTGACAAAGAATTTGTTTTCGCCTTTCTTTGTCGGCAGGCTGTCGCCTGTTTCTGCTGCGTCTATTGCGTCTATTGCTTCTTTTACCACGCTTGCTACGGCTGACGACGAGCTGATCAAATTCACTCCCGGCAACATATCGGATATTGTGTCTTTCAACAGCGGATAGTGAGTACAGCCGAGTACGAGGGTGTCCACGCCACGCACTTTCATCGGTCTGAGATATTCGCCCAATGCACGCACTGCGGATTCGTCACCTCGGCGAAAATGCCCCGATTCTATCAAGGGGACAAGTCTCGGACACGCTACGCTTATCACGTCTGCGTCGGGAAGCAGTCTTTTAATTTCTTTTTCATACGCACCGCTTTCGACTGCGACGTTGGTGGCGATTACTCCGATTTTTTTGTTTTTTGTTGTACTTACCGCCTGTTTCGCCGCCGGGGAAATTACGCCGAAAACGGAAATGTCCGAAGTTTTACGCAGGTGTTCTCCGAGAACCGAATCGGCTGTATTACAGGCGATGACTATGGCTTTGACATCATGCGAATTTAAAAATCGTACGTTTTCTTCAACGCACTTCGTCAGTTCTTCTTTCGTCTTTGTACCGTAAGGCATGTTCGCCGTGTCTCCGAGATATACGAAGTTTTCGTTTGGCATGGCAGTCATCAGTGCGTCAACGACTGTCAAACCGCCGAGACCCGAATCGAAAACGCCGATAGGTCTGTCGTTTTTGTTCATGGTTTTTTCCTCTTCTCTTATGCTGGATTGTGTATAAGTATATTACATATTACAGTTCGTTTACGAGTTTTTTAAAGTGGTCTCCTCTTTCTTCAAAGCAGGAGTATTGGTCAAATGAGCTTGTTGTCGGCGAGAGCAGTACGGTGTCTCCGCTTTGTGCTTCTTTTACCGCTTGTTCAAGTGCTTCGTCGAGAGTTGTTACAACAATTCCGTCGCCACCTACAAGGTCGTTTACAAGTCTTCTTCCGCACGCACCGAAACCGATTACTTTTTTGACGCAACCCAGGTGCTTTTTCATTTCGTCCATGCTCAAGCCTTTTTCAAATCCGCCGACGAGGAGTATTACGCCTTTGTCGAACGCCTTGAGTGCGGTTATTGTAGCGTCGGTGTTTGTACCTTTTGAATCGTTATAATATTTTACGCCGTCTATCTCACGTACAAATTCTATTCGGTGCTCAACGCCCGTAAATTCCGAAACGGCTGAAATTATCGAATTGTTGTCAACGCCCAATGATTTTGTTGTACATACGGCTGTCATCACGTTCTGAAGATTGTGCTTGCCGACAAGTCTTATCTTATCAACCGGCAGTACTTTTTCACCCTGTACAGTCAAATAGCCGTCTTCAACAAAGCAGTCGGCGTCTTTTGTGTCGAGACTGAATGAAAGTACGTCACACTTCGGCGGATACATTTCGGTATAACGTAAAATTTCCGCATCGTCACGGTTGAGAACGAACACGTCGCCTTGGGACATGTTTTCATATACCCGTACTTTCGAGCGATAGTAAGCATCGAGGCTTCCCATAAAATCGACATGGTCGGGGGTAAGATTAAGTATAACGGCAACATCGGGGCGGAATTTGTCAATATCGGCAAGCTGAAAATTCGAAATTTCGAGTGCGATATAGTGACCGCTTTCTTCCATAAGTCCATTTTCAAGTACGGTTTCACAAAGCGGAATTCCTATGTTTCCGCAAAGGTGAGCCTTTTCGCCGAAAGCTCGGTGCAAAATTTCGTAGACAAGCGTCGATGTAGTTGTTTTTCCGTTTGTACCGGTGATTGCGATAAAATGTTGAGGTTTCGCCACACGAAAAGCAAGTTCGATTTCGGTGATGACGGGAATTTTGTTCTCTTTCAGGTACAGGACAACGGGATTTGAAAACGGAACGCCCGGATTTTTTATACCGAGGTCATATGTACCCTCAAATTCGCCTATACTCTGACCGACAACATGAACGCCCATAGCGAGAAGTTCGTCGAGCTCAAGAATATCGGACGGTTTTTTCGATTCGGTCAGCGTGATATCGGCTCCGAGTTTGTGCAAAACACGTATAGCCGCCATTCCGCTTCGTGCAAGTCCGATGACCAACACACGTTTAGATGAAAAGTCGTTTTGTGCGTTTTCGGCAGACTTAGCGATGTCTTGGGAAGTTTTGTTATATTCCATATTTATCCCTCCGTAGTACAGGATAGAATTGTGTTTGGCTTTCCTCAGCTTAACTATATAATTATATTCCAAACCGTAACGATTGTCAAATTGATTTTCGGAGCGGGGGAAGTTATGAAAATTCGAATTCAAACCACGCCCTACAGGGAACGCCAACCCAAAATCTAACATCTAATCGCCACATCCGGCGACGCCCTCGTGCACCGTCTCAGACAGCACGCCTACGGCGTGCGCCTTCGAGGTGCGTCGTGCGTCGCCCGCACGCCTACGGCGTGCGGTTCTACCCCACCCCAAACAAAAGCAGGCGGTTCGGCAAAGCCGAACCGCCATTACAATTTAATTTCGGTAAAATTTACCCACTGTCCGCAGACTGACAAGTACTTTCATTTCGAACTTCGCATTCCGAATTCCGAATTTTCAGCGTATCAGTCCCTCTCCACCTGCTATTGACATGAACAGCGGAGCGAAAACGAGCGATACTACCGTCATTAGTTTTATCAGTATATTTATCGACGGGCCTGAGGTGTCTTTGAACGGATCGCCGACTGTGTCGCCTACTACAGACGCTTTGTGCGCCGGGCTTCCTTTTCCGCCGTGTACACCGCCCTCGATGTACTTTTTGGCGTTGTCCCACGCACCGCCGGAATTTGACATGAATATAGCGAGAAGTACACCCGAAACGAGCGCTCCGGCTATAAGTCCGCCGAGAGCTTTGACGCCGAGAATAACTCCGACCGCTATCGGACAAAGTACGGACATGATACCGGGTACCAGCATTTCCTTAAGTGCCGCCTGTGTGGAGATAGCAACGCACGACTTGTAATCCGGTTTGTCTGTACCCTCAAGTATTCCCTTTTTCTCCTTGAACTGTCTGCGTACTTCTTCGATCATTTTGTACGCCGCTTTGCTTACGGAACTCATGGTCATTGATGAGAATAAAAACGGCAACATACCGCCTATGAAAAGTCCGATAACTACTTGATAATTCAGCAGGTCGATACTTTCGAGTTTTACCGATTCGGCATATGAGAAGAACAACGCCAGTGCCGTAAGTGCAGCCGAGCCTATCGCAAAACCTTTGCCCATAGCTGCGGTCGTATTTCCGACGGAATCGAGTTTATCCGTAACTTCACGTACACTTTCGTCAAGTCCTGCCATTTCGGCTATGCCGCCGGCGTTATCGGCTATCGGGCCGTATGCGTCTACCGCAACCGTCATGCCCGTGGTTGACAGCATTCCGACCGCAGCAAGAGCGATACCGAAAAGTCCGCCGAAATGATAAGCTATCAGGATACCGACACATATCAGTATTATAGGTACAGCCGTTGACTGCATACCGACGGCGATACCCGAAATTATATTGGTCGCCGAGCCGGTCTCAGACTGTTCGGCAATTTTTTTGACAAATCTAAATGAATCCGATGTATATATCTCGGTTATGATACCGATAAGTACGCCCACGGCAAGACCCGAAATTATCGAAAGCGCTAAGTTGTACGAGTCAAACATCAAACGGCTAAAGACGAGAGACGAAACAAGTACGATAACACTTGAAACGTAAGTTCCGTTTTTCAGCGCACGGTGAGGATCGCTTGATTTTCCACGTACAAAAAACGTACCGATAATAGAGGCGATAATTCCGACCGCCGAAATCAGCAGCGGAAACAGTGCACCCTTGAATGCGTCTATCTCCTGCGCCGCAACGCCGAGGGTCATAGCCGAAATTATCGAGCCTACATAAGATTCGAAAAGGTCGGCACCCATACCTGCTACGTCTCCGACATTGTCACCGACGTTATCGGCTATAACGGCAGGGTTACGGGGGTCGTCTTCGGGAATTCCGGCTTCGACTTTTCCGACAAGGTCAGCACCGACATCGGCGGCTTTTGTATATATTCCTCCGCCGACACGTGCAAAAAGTGCTATCGAAGATGCGCCGAGACTGAATCCGAACAAAATGTCCGTACAGGCGGCAGCGTCCATAGAGAGAATTTTGTAACATATAATATAAGTCGTCGCAACGCCGAAAAGTCCGAATCCTACAACGGACATGCCCATGACCGCACCGCCGGAAAAAGCGACGGACAGGGCTTTGTTCATTCCGCCTTTCATTGCGGCGTTAGCTGTTCTGACGTTCGCTTTTGTCGCTACCTGCATACCGAAATATCCGGCAACGGTCGAAAACAGCGCACCGAACAGGAAACTTACGGCTTTCAGCCAGCCGTTATTTTTGCTCATTCCGAAGCCTATCAGTAGAAACAAAACTGCGACAAAGATAACAAGTATCTTGTACTCCGACATCAAAAATGCAGTTGCACCATCGTGAATTGACGCCGAGATTTCTCGCATTTTTTCGTTTCCCGGCTCTTGCCGAGATACCCTTATAGCTGTGATGAGTGCGAAAGCGAGTCCGACGGCACCGATTGCCGATACCAAGTAGAGTAAGTAATCCATGACATTTTCTCCTTTTTGTTTTTTGCGGTTTGCCGTACTTGTGAATTTGTTGTACTTGTAACTTTGGGGTTACGGTTTGTTTGTACTTATAGCATTGGCAAAACCGTTCGGGAAATTCTCGGCAGACAGACGTCCGCCACGGTCTACTTTTTTGTTCGCTTAATAGCTGTCTCCAAATCTCTGCTATTAGGGTATTCAAATTATAAACCAAATAAATAAACCTGTCAACGAATTTTGTGATAGTTTTAACAAAAAATTTGATTTTTAGGCGAAAATTTTATGGAAGTTTTCGGGAGGGGTGATTTTAAAGTTCCGCATTCCGCATTTCGAGCAAGCAAAGCGAGCCGAGGTGCCTACGCCAAGGTGACCGCAACCGCAAAAACGCCGCACCCTTTCGGGTGCGGCGTCAGCCTTATAATCAAATCCTGTTAAACGGGAATTATTCGGCGTCGGGAGCGTAGAGATCCTTAAGTCTGAGAAGGTGAGCATATCTTGCCATAGCAGTCTGCTCGTTCTTCTCGAAGA
>CAZBXS010000072.1:0-6348 GCA_964495955.1 uncultured Faecalibacterium sp. | reverse complement strand
GAGGTTTTTATATTTTCCGGCAAGAAGAGACACTAATTTGTACTGCGCATGGTTCGTATCTTGGTATTCGTCGACCATTATGTATTTGAATTTATTTTGGAAATGTTCGAGCACATCGGGATTTTCTTCGAAAAGCTCAACGGTCTTGACTATCATATCGTCAAAATCCATTGCGTCCGCAAGTTTTAATCTTTTTTGATACTCTTTGTATGCGGCGGCGATTTTCGACATACGAACGTCATTTTGATATGTTTTTTCAAATTCGGATACAGATACGAGCGAGTCTTTCGCAATGCTGATTTCGTTTAGAATGGTTTTGTGTGACAGCAATTTGTCGTCAATGCCGAGTGCTTTTTGACACTCTTTCATCAGCCTTTTCGAGTCGTCCGAGTCGTATATCGTAAAATGATTGGAATATCCGAGCCTTGAAGAATACTGTCTGAGTATTCGTGCACAACTTGAGTGAAAAGTACTTGCCCATATGTCGTTAGCGCTTTGACCGAGCATTTTTTCAAGTCGCTCTTTCAGTTCTTTTGCCGCTTTGTTGGTGAATGTAATTGCGAGTATCTGCCACGGTTGAGCCGGATAATCGCTCAATAAGTCTTCTACATCAAAAAGGTCGTTTATCTCGCCGTTTACATATGCTTTCATTATAGCTATATCGTCATCGGTCGGTTCGAACCTTGTATATGTTGAATTGTACGCATTGCCGAATCTTATGAGATTGGCAATTCTGTTGACGAGCACCGTCGTTTTTCCGCTACCGGCACCGGCTAAAACAAGGACGGGGCCGTTTACGTTATATATAGCCTTTTTCTGCATGGGGTTCATGCGTGAAAACTGCATGTCTATGATCTTTTTTCTGAGAGTAAAAAATTCTTGGGTTGCCATATTTAACCTGCCTTGACAAGATATATCCATTATACTGACAATAATTTTACTATATAAATCAAAAAAACTCAACACTTGAATTGATTTTTTTATAATCTTTATTGATATTTTATTAACTTTGCCCATAATATTTGTACATATTAACCCGTACATTTAAAAAAATCACAATTTTTTAAAAATTTATCTTAAATTTATATCTTTTTCAGTCGAGAACATATATAATAGGTTGTACAGGTGAAACTGTAATGACAATCACAATGCAAAAGGAAGTGTTCAATTGGAAATTTCTAATATTTTACAACTTGCCGGAGGTATAGGCATATTCCTGTACGGCATGAAAATCATGGGCGAAGGCTTGGAAAACGCCGCCGGCGATAAACTCAAAGGATTATTGAATATTATAACGGGCAACAAATTTTTGGCTCTTTTCGTCGGAATTTTGTTTACGGCGGTTATACAAAGTTCATCAGCAACGACCGCAATGGTCGTCGGATTTGTCAACGCCGGACTTATTTCGCTTTCACAAGCCGTCAGCGTTATCATGGGTGCTGATATAGGAACGACCGTCACGAGCGTTATTATATCGCTGAATTTGACCGGTGTCGCTCCCCTTGCGGTATTCATAGGCGTTGCGATGATCGTCTTTTCGAAAAAGCAATTTATTAAGCATATAGCCGAAATAATCACCGGTTTCGGACTGCTGTTTATGGGTATTAACTACATGTCCGACGCAATGGCACCGCTTAAAACATCGGAAGTATTCGCAAGATTTATTACCGAAAACTCCAATCCCTTCGTCGGCGTACTTATAGGTCTTGTGATAACCGCAGTTATACAATCGTCATCGGCGTCCGTCGGTATTTTGCAGGCAATAGCAATGCAGGGATTAGTACCGATAGGCTTTTCGGCTTATGTCATACTCGGTCAAAATATCGGCGCTGTTATGCCGACGCTGCTGTCCTCGGTCGGCACGAAAGTCAACGCAAGAAGAGCCGCACTGTTCAGATTACTTTTTGCTATCGCCGGTGTTGTTATTTTTTTCTTTGTAACGGCATTTACGCCGTATGTGAGCATAATTGAAAAGATTACCGATAATCCCGTTTTGCAGATATCTCTTCTTCACATAATATTCAATGTCGGTTCTGTTTTGATTTTAATGCCGTTTAGCAATAAATTTATAAAGCTGACGGAAATTCTCATCAAAGACAAATCGGACGAAGAAGACACGCTCAAGCTCAGATTTATTGACGAAAGAATTTTACAGACGCCACCAATGGCGGTAATACAGGTTGGAAAAGAGACCGAACGCATGGCGAGAATAGCGAAAGAAAACTTCATTTCAGCTGCCGAAGCTCTTATATCGGGCGACCTTTCGAAAGCCGAGGAAATACGGTTCGGTGAGGATAAGATAAACTTTCTAAACCGTGAAATTACGAATTATCTGATTGAACTTAACAAATTGGAGCTTTCGGAAAAAGACTCGCAGTTTATCGGTACTTTATATCATACCGTAAACGATATCGAACGAATCGGCGACCACGCAATGAACATTCTCGAAGCTGCCGAAAAAGCTGTCAAAAAGAAAATGACTTTCCCCGAAGAAGTCACGCAAGATATAAAAACAATTCTCGAAACAGTCACCGAATTGCTTGACGGCGCTACAGCGGTACTTGAAAGACAAAGCGTCGACAAAACGGAATTTATCCGTCTTAATGATATTGAAGAAAAGATAGACGACCTTACCGGAATTTATAACAAAAAGCACATCGAAAGGCTCAAAAATCACGATTATTCGACCGAGACCGGTATGCTGTTTATCAACACTATAGTCGACTTTGAAAGGGTCGGCGACCACGCTATAAATATCGGCGGATCACTCCTTGACAAGTCGATAATTATAAATTGAAACTAAATCGGCGGCGAAGCCGCCGTAAACGTGCGCAGTAGCGAAGCGAGTGCACGTGCGAAAACCGAGGGCTCGATGCCCTCGGTTTTCGCTTAGAAGTTCGATATAGAAAATTTTCGGTTTTATGTGTCGAACTTATCTTTCGTCATAATCGTCAAGGAAATTATATTTAAAATCTTTTCCGTGATAGCCTATAAGAGTTTGTAAATTTACATTTTGTACGCTTCTGAAAATGTTCATTTCAACGCACGGATTGTCTTTTCTCAACGTCTCTATGAGCTTTTTGACTTCTTTTCTTTTTGACAGCGTCTCATGACCTTCCGTTTCACTTTTTTCGGTAAATCGACAGGCACATTGCAAAAATTCGAGTTTGTTGAAATTCACCCACCGAATTATATCTCTTTCACGAACCATATAAAGAGGACGGATAAGTTCCATACCCTCGTAATTTGTTGAATGCAGTTTCGGCATCATCGTCTTTACTTCCGCACCGTAGAGCATACTCAAAAGTACCGTTTCGATAACATCGTCGAAATGATGACCGAGTGCTATCTTGTTGCAGCCTAAAAGCTGTGCATTTTTATAAAGATAGCCACGTCTCATTCTCGCACAAAGATAGCACGGATTGTCTTCGACATCAACGACATAATTAAAAATGTTGGCTTCGAAAACGTTTATCGGTACACCCAAAAGTTTTGCGTTATCTTCGATTTTCTTCCTGTTTTCCGGAGTGTATCCCGGATCCATAACGAGAAATTTTACTTCAAACGGGAAATCGCTGTGACGCTGCAAAATCTGCATACACTTAGCCAAAAGCATTGAGTCTTTACCGCCCGAAATACAAACGGCTATTTTGTCGCCAGGTTTTATCATTTCGTACTCATTAATGCCTGCGATAAAACGTTTCCATATATCTTTACGGTAGGTTTTGTTTATAGTTCTTTCAATTTCCGTAATTCTATCCATTTGATTACCCCAAAATATAATAAAATATCGCAACAAGCGAAACGCTTGCCGATGCGCTCAAGGCGGTAGCGCTGATTTTCTTCTCTTTGATACAAAAATATGTGAACAAAACTGCCGAAATCAAAACAGGAAGAATAACACGCACGAAAAGATTTCCCGTTTCGACATAGCTGAACGGTATTTTTGACAGCGTCTCAACGACGAAGAAAATGTAATTTTCGAACAACACTAAAAAGTACCTCGCAGTGTTAGCGAATAAAGTCAAATTCGGAAACACCGACAAAAAACCGGACAAAAGTAAACACGGCGTCATGAGAGGCACGATAAGCAAATTCGCAATCGGCGAAATTACCGATATACCGTCGAAAATTCCGAGCGCTATCGGATATGTAAACGACGAAGCCGTCACCGAGAAAAGAAGCGACTGCAAAACGTAACTTAGCGGTCTGTTTTCAAGTACGGTTTTAATTTTCGTCTGTCTTTCGGT
Organism: uncultured Faecalibacterium sp.; assembly: GCA_964495955.1. GTDB lineage: Bacteria > Bacillota > Clostridia > Oscillospirales > Acutalibacteraceae > UBA6857. The sequence continues at coordinate 2,098 of CAZBXS010000072.1, read as the reverse complement.
ATCGGTAAGCGACGAAAAGAAGCGTGACGCCAAAATTATACCGAGGGTCGAAAATACCGACAACAAAAACGATACGTCGCACACAGCGAACGGATTTAGAGCACAAATTATAAATACGGCAATTCCGAGAGAGTTTAACGCATCACTTCGTCGTTCGAATAATCCGGCACTGAGGTAAACCGTCGACATTATCATTGCTCTTATAACGCTGACGCTAAATGACGAAAAACATACGATACAAAATGAAAACGCAATCGAAATCAAGCTCGACCGCTTTTCTCCGAAGTGAATACGTTTCAAAACACGATATAATCCATAGACCCAAACGGACATGTGAAGTCCCGAAACTGCGATTATGTGAGTGATACCGACACGGCGAAATCCCTCTTGCGTTTCCGTACTTATAAGCACTTTATCGCCGAAAAGTAAGCCTATCGCAAAGCCGGCGTGTTTGTCGTCGAGTAGCTTTCGAAGCCTTTTCATAACTTTGGCTTTCAAAAGTGGGAAGATGCTCATTATCGGCTTTCTTTCGGGCGTGTGTATATGTACGTTATAACGTGTGAAAACGCCGACATATGTACCTTTCGCACGAAAATGCAAGTACACTCCCCTGTCATTCGAGCCGATAAGAAACGGGTACGCCGAAAAGGTTATTTCGTCATATGGTTCAGCCGATGTATCATAAGGCACATAAAGTCGCATTTTCACTTCTTTTTCTTCACCGTTGATTTTCTTTGTACGGATAAGATAGCTGTAATTTCCCGATGAGCTGAAACTCGGAGTGTCGAGAACCGTCGCTTCGATTTCGCATTTCGTATCAACATATTGCGTGACAGGAATATATTCATAATATCTGATGAATGAAAACAGCGCCGAGGAAAGAAGAAAACACACAAAAAGACAGCGAAGTTCTTTCTTTTTTCTCAGTTTTTTGACGCACAAAAACACTACGGTCAACACAAGGGATATGACCGTTAAATAAATGCTTTTCTCTTCAAGAAAGAAATTGCAGATAATCAAGCCGAGCATAAATGAAAAGCCGATGACCGCAAACGCTCTTTTCATACATCAAACACCCTATCAATATTCATAAGTTGCCGCACTGAAAATCAATGCGGCAACTGTCAGTGAAAATTTAACTGAAATTATTTAAGAGTAACAGCCTTTTTAGCTTTTTCGACTATGTGGGCAGCGTCAAGACCGTAAAGATGAAGAAGTTCGACAGCAGGGCCCGATCTTCCGAACGTATCTTCAACGCCTACTCTGAGAACGGGTACAGGCGCTTTTTCACTGAGTACTTCACAAACAGCACCGCCGAGACCGCCGATAACATTATGTTCTTCGGCTGTAACGATAGCACCGGTCTCTTTAGCGGCTTTGACGAGAATGTCTTCGTCAATAGGCTTAATTGTGTGGATATTGATAACTCTGGCGTCAATACCGTCTTTTTTAAGTTCTTCGGCAGCGATAAGAGCTTCGTTTACCATAAGACCTGTTGCAACTATCGTAACATCTTTGCCGTCTTTGAGAAGAACGCCTTTACCGAGTTCGAATTTATATGTATTTTCATCGTTTACTCTGGGTACGGCGAGACGTCCGAATCGCATGTACATCGGGCCTTCATATTCCGCAGCGGCAAGTACTGCATTGTACGCTTCGACATCATCTGCGGGGTTTACGATAACCATACCGGGAATTGTTCTCATAAGAGCGATATCTTCACAGCACTGATGGCTTGCACCGTCTTCACCGACGGAAATACCTGCATGTGTTGCGCCGATTTTGACGTTCAGATGAGGATAGCCGATTGTATTTCTGACCTGTTCAAAAGCTCTGCCTGCTGCGAACATAGCAAAAGATGAGGCAAAAACAGTGTAACCTGTTGTCGAAAGTCCGGCAGCTACGCCCATCATGTTAGCTTCGGCGATACCGCAATCGATGAATTTATCGGGATGTGCTTTTTTGAACATACCCGTTTTTGTAGCCGCCGCAAGATCGGCGTCCATGACAATAACTTTATCGTTGGTGTTTCCGAGTTCAACGAGAGCCTTACCGTAAGCGTCTCTTGTTGCGCATTTAATTACATCAGCCATAATTA
>CAZBXS010000071.1:0-6453 GCA_964495955.1 uncultured Faecalibacterium sp. | reverse complement strand
TCATCTGTATTGTACGTCGGCGGTTCGTTTCGTTTATCGCTCTTTCCATTGAGGGCGTGACTTCGTCGGCGTACATGATAACTTTACCCTCGGCGTTTCGGGCGGCTCGACCGATAGTCTGTACCAAAGCCGTTTCACTTCTTAAAAATCCTTCTTTGTCCGCATCTAAAATCGCAACGAGAGAGACTTCCGGAATATCAAGACCTTCTCTCAAGAGATTTATACCGACAAGTACATCAAATTTTCCGAGTCTCAAATCCCTTATAATTTCCATTCGTTCGATCGTATCTATATCATAGTGCATGTAGCGGACTTTTATTCCGACATTTTCCAAGTACGCCGTCAAATCCTCCGCCATTTTCTTTGTAAGCGTTGTAACGAGCGTCCTCTCGCCTTTCGCCGTTCTTTCGTTTATCTGTGATACGAGGTCGTCGATTTGTGCCTCGGTGGGTCTTACATCTATTTCGGGGTCGAGAAGTCCTGTCGGGCGGATAACCTGTTCGACTGTGTTTTGGCTGATTTCTTTTTCGTACGGGCCGGGGGTTGCGCTGACGAAAATACGCTGATGTGTCTTTTTATAAAATTCGTCGAACATCAGCGGTCGGTTATCATAAGCCGACGGCAATCTGAAGCCGAATTCTATAAGGCTGTCTTTTCTCGCTTTGTCTCCTGCGTACATTGCTCTGACCTGCGGCAGTGTAACATGCGACTCGTCGACGAAAAGAAGAAAATCGTCGGGGAAATAGTCCAAAAGCGTGAACGGCGCTTCGCCCGCTTTTCTTCCGGACATAATGCGTGAATAGTTTTCTATACCCTTGCAAAATCCGGTTTCTCTGAGCATTTCCATATCGTAATTTGTACGCTGTTTAATTCTTTCCGCTTCGAGAAGTTTGCCCTGCGACATGAATTCGTCATATCTCGCCTGTGCCTCTGTACTTATTTCTTCAAGCGCTTTTTCCATTTTGTCGGGCGATACGACATAGTGAGACGCCGGGTAAATCGCTACGTGTGAAAGCGTCGATTTCACTTCTCCCGTAAGAGCGTTGATTTCGCTTATTCGGTCGATTTCGTCGCCGAAAAATTCAACACGTATTGCGTTATCGTTCGAATAAACAGGGAATATTTCGACTGTGTCTCCACGTACACGAAATTTATTACGAATAAAATTGACGTCGTTTCTGTCGTACTGGATTTCGACGAGCTTTTCGATAAGTTCGTCTCTTGATTTTTCCATGCCCTGTCGCAAAGAAATGACCATACTTCTGTAGTCTATCGGGTCGCCGAGCGAATAAATGCACGACACACTCGCTACTATTATTACGTCTCGCCTTTCCGACAGTGCGGAGGTCGCCGAATGGCGAAGTTTGTCTATTTCGTCATTGACGGCTGAGTCTTTTTCGATGTATGTGTCGGTAGTCGGAATGTACGCTTCGGGTTGATAGTAGTCGTAGTAGGATACGAAGTACTCGACGGCGTTTTCGGGGAAAAACTCTTTAAACTCCGAGCAAAGCTGGGCGGCAAGGGTTTTGTTATGAGCTAAGACAAGCGTCGGACGGTTGAGCTTTTCGATAACATTCGCCATAGTGAATGTTTTGCCCGAACCGGTAACACCCAAAAGTATCTGTTCGGTGTTGCCTTTATTCACGCCGTCGACAAGTGCGGCTATAGCTTCCGGCTGATCACCGGTCGGTTTGTAATTTGAAACGAGCTTAAATTTGTCCACAGTGTACCCTCCGACAATGTCAAACGCAGTCAATTTTCATGTACTGTTTAATATGTACCATAGTATAACAGATATTATTTAAAAAGTAAATAGTTAGGGGAACATTTGTTTATTTTACTAAACGAATGCAACATTCTGTTATGAAACTGTTAAAAATTATTATAATATTGACATATTTTGGCTTTTGTCTTAAAATATAAACATAACTTTAGAAAAAAGTTATAATTAAACCATAAAAATTTATGGGGAAAAAGGAGTAAATTTATATGAACAAAATTTTATCGGTATTCGTTTCGATAGTAATGCTCTTTTCGGGCGTTTTCTTCGGAACGGGCTTTCAGTCGACCGACCCGGGTGAACAGGATCAGGTCAAAAACGTTATTCTCTTCATCGGTGACGGTATGGGCGAAAATCACCTCAAGATGACAAAGCAAATGTTAGGCATTGACCTTGTAATGGAAACCTTCCCGCTCAGAGGTCAGTCGAAAACCCGCTCAATGACGGGCATCACCGACAGTGCCGCAGGCGGAACGGCTCTTAGCTGCGGTGTACGTACAGAAGACGGATACATAGGTACGTACTGGCTTGACCCGTATCAGACCTACAGCTCACCGTCCAACATCAGGGAAATCGCCAATTCTCACGGGCTGAGAACGGGTGTTATAACAACCGACTCGGTAACAGGCGCTACACCTTCGACATTCACCGCTCACACCAATTCGAGAAAGAACAGAGATGTCATCATCGAACAGCAGATGAATTTGGACATTGACCTTCTTTGGGGCGGCGCCGATTCGAGATTTGTTAAAGAAACAGCCGAAAACAACGGCTTTACCGTAGTCGAAAACAAAGATCAAATGAACGCTCTTGAAAACGGCGAAAAGAGCTTCGGTCAATTTGACGGTCAAATGTGGAACAGCGTCAGCGGAACAGACGCTCCGACGCTTTCGGAAATGACGGAAAAGGCTCTTTCCGTGCTTGATAACGAAAACGGCTTCTTCCTTATGATCGAGCAGGCTCACATCGACAAGCACTCCGACGACAAGGAAGCCGAAGGCACTATTCTTTCGGTACAGGAGCTCGACAAGGCTGTTGCAGTCGCTCTCGATTTTGCAAAGAAGGACGGCAACACCATGATCGTTATAACAGCCGACCACGAAACAGGCGGTCTCAACGAGAAAAAGGACGGCACCTTCAAGTACACGACCACTCAGCACACTTTGAGAAATGTACCCCTCTTTGTATACGGTTCGACTTCATTCATCGAAAACGGCGAAGCTATCAGCAACATTATGGTTCCCAGAAAGATAGCCGCTTCGCTCGGTTTTTCCAACAGCGAATTCAGAAATACAATGGCTAATGACGCTATAGTTTGCGACGACAGAAAAGCATTTGCGGCGTAAAGAAAATATTTTAATACAGCAAACCGGCAACTTCCTGTGGGAGTTGCCGGTTTTTTGATGCACGGGTGGGGTGCCGGGGCGAAGGGGCGGCGGGCGAAAGCCGACGCACCCCCGTGCGCTCGCCGTAAGGCGTAGTGGTAAGGGGGTGCACGAGGGTTTCGCCATAAGGCGTAGTACTAAACTGACGCATTGCGAGGATTTCTGACGCAGTATTGGCGGAAATATACCTTAAAAAACCGTATTGTGTTCAATTTCCGTCAGCTTAATGGGTGCACGAGGGTTTCGCCGACAGCAGAAATTAACGGAAGATTTAGTTGGCGATAGGAAAAGGAGGTCACTACCAAATATGAAGTCGGATAATAACCAAGCCGTCTTGCGCTTAATGCAAAACGGCTGTTGTTTCATTTTTATGTTACTGTACAAAAAGTTTGATATTAAAACGGACGCAGAACGGCACTCCCACCGTCCGCAAACCGAAAAACGTAATAATTTCGAATTCAAATCAATTCTCATGATTTTCGTATGAAAGTTATTGCTCAAAAAAATAATCGAGTAATAACCAAGCCGTCTTGCGCTTAATGCAAAACGGCTGTTGTTTCATTTTTATGTTACTGTACAAAAAGTTTGATATTAAAACGGACGCAGAACAGTACTACCACTGTCCGCAAACCGAAAATACAATAATTTCGAATTTCGAATTTCGCATTTATAAAGTTATTCTATCACTCCGCCGCCGACTACATATTCACCGTCATAAAATACCGCAGACTGACCTTTGGCTATTGCCCTTTGCGGTGTGTCGAATTTGACGTATACTTTCCCGTCGTCAAGTTGTTCGATCGTTGCAGGCTGTGCCGGCTGTTTGTAGCGAACACGAACTTTGACTTTCATGGGCGAAGTCAGCTTATCAAACGGAATGAAATTCACGTCACAGGCAACAAGCTCGTCAGAAAACAGGTCTTCGTTGAAGCCGAGTATTACTCTATTGTTTTCGATGTCTTTTTTATAAACATACATAGACGCCGGAAGTGCAAGTGCAAGTCCGAGACCCCGACGCTGTCCTACGGTGTACTTGATAATGCCCTTATGTTCGCCGAGAACACGTCCGTCAAGCGTGACGAAATCGCCGTACGGGAAAGTCTTACCTGTAGCACGCTCAATGTAGGCGGCGTAATCTCCATCGGGAATAAAGCAAATGTCCTGACTGTCGTGTTTATGGGCGTTTACAAAGCCGTTTTCTTCGGCTATCGCTCTGACGTCGGATTTCTTGTACTTCCCGAGTGGGAAAAATGTCCGTGACAGTTGTTTCTGCGTCAAGCTGTAGAGCACATAGCTTTGGTCTTTCGTCATGTCCTCAGCCGTTTTTAAAAGGTACCTGTCACCTGAGTGCTCGATTTGGGCGTAGTGCCCCGTTGCGATGGCGTCAAATCCCATTTCATCGGCTTTTTCAAGCAAAGCGCCGAATTTAACATATCTGTTACAAACAACACACGGATTGGGCGTTGCTCCGTTTTCGTAAGTTTCTATAAAATTTTTGATTACATTGTCGGAAAATTCTTTTTGAAAATCCAAAGCGTAAAAATCTATACCGAGATTTTCACAAACTGTTCTCGCAATCTCGACTTCCGCCTGTGAACCGCAAGCGCCCTCGGCTGTATTTTGATGCATGATAAGGTTTACGCCTGCTACTTGAAAACCTTCCTGCATAAGAAGAAGTGCGGTAACGCTGCTGTCCACTCCTCCGCTCATGCCGGTCAAAACTTTTTTCATTTTCATCTTTCCTTTACGATATCTTTTATAACTTCTCCCGATATTATCAGTCCTGCTACCGACGGTACGAACGGCACACTTCCGGGAGGGATCTTTCTTCCCACTGCTATCCCCTGTCGCCTGTACTCATCATTTTTAATCGGCTCTTCTTTCGAATAAACTACTTTCAGGTGCTTTACGCCACGTTTTTTCAGCTCGTACCTCATAACCCTTGCCAAAGGGCACACAGATGTTTTATAAATATCGGTAACTTCAAACCGTGTCGGGTCGAGTTTATTGCCCGTACCCATGGAGCTTATCAGCGGTACGGAAAACTTTTCGGCATAGACCGCAAGTGCGATTTTCGACGTTACGGTATCTATGGCATCGACAATATAATCGTAGTTTTCAAGTTCGAATTCGGCAATATTATCGGGTGTGAGAAAGCACTTTAACGCAATAACATTACAATCGGACGAAATTGACAGTATACGCTCTTTCGCTACCTGTACTTTGTCTTTTCCGACGCTGTCAACAGTTGCGATAAGCTGTCTGTTTATATTCGATTCGGCTACTTCGTCGTTATCGACGAGCGTAATATTTCCGACGCCTGCCCTTGCGAGCGCTTCTACGGTATACGATCCGACGCCGCCTACACCGAACACTATGACTTTTGCATTTTTCAGTTTTTCGGTCGAATTTTCACCGAGCAAAAGTTCGGTTCTCGAATAGCGTGACATTACTTTTTCGTAACCTCCATATTTTCGATAACTATATCTTCAACGGGCACGGCTTTTTCGCCCAATGAATTTGCCGTTCTTTCGACTGTGGCGAATTTGTCGACGACTTCCATACCGTCGATAACTTTTCCGAAAGCCGCATAATCGCCGTCAAGATAAGCGCATCTGTCGGTATAGCAGATGAAAAACTGGCTTGATGCGGAGTTTTTGTCACTTGTTCGTGCCATGGATATTACACCTCTTGTATGTGAAAGTGTATTCTTTTCAAATCCGTTTGATTTAAATTCGCCCTCTATCGCTTCGGCAGTTTTTCCTGTTGCGCTCTGACCGCCCTGTGCCATAAATTCGTCGACTACACGGTGGAATGTCGAGCCGGTATAAAATCCGCTTTCAACTAAGTTTATGAAGTTTTCGACCGTTTTCGGTGCATATTCGGGATAAAGTTCCAATGTAAATTCGCCGAAGTCCTTCACTTTTACTTTAACTTGTGGGTGTGTTACTGCGGTGTTTTCGTTTGTTCCGTTTGTATTTTCATCTGTACTGCCGTTTGAAGAACATGCGGTGAATGCGAACAAAAGCGTTACGCACATGATTGAAATTATAATATTTTTGAATGTTTTCATTTTTGTTACCTCTTTCGTGATATATTACCCACTGATTATATAGCTTTTTTTATGATAAATCAAGACGGAAGTTTTGAGTTTGTGAAAACGCCGAATGCGTGCGCAGTAGCAAAGCGAGTGCACGCACGAAAATCAGGGGCTCGATGCCCCTGATTTTCGTACTTGCAGAAAGTTCGTTTCAAACAAAATTATAAAGACAGCTAACTTGCACAAAG
>CAZBXS010000070.1:0-6606 GCA_964495955.1 uncultured Faecalibacterium sp. | reverse complement strand
CGATGTGATAGCGTTTGGAGAAATAGGTCTTGCAGGTGAGGTGAGGGGAGTTTCCTGCTGTGAACAGAGAATAATAGAAGCCGCCCGTCTCGGATTTACCAAATGTATAATTCCCCGCCACAACCTTCGTGGAATAACCAAAAAGACGCTCAACATGATAGAAGTTATCGGCGTCAACAATGTCAGACGGGCATTCGAGGCAATAAATGAGTAATTTTATCAATTCGCCGAATTTGCCCGACGGAAAAGTCACTTCGGTTTTAATAGGCAAACATTCGGATATAATAAATAAGTTAAATTCAATAGGCATCGAAACGCTTGTACTTGAAGATAACCCCGACATCGACCCAAGCGTCAGAAATCACGCCGATATGTCGGCAATACATTTAGGCTCAAAGCGTATACTTTTGGACAAAAGGCAAAAAAGTGTCGCAGAGAAACTCAAATACAGAGGTTTCGAAGTCTTGTTTACAAGCGAAAATATAAAGGGAGAATACCCAAATGACATAAGACTGAACAGTCTTATTTTAAAAAACCGCCTTATATGCGCAAAGCGTGGTACAGATGAAAATATTTTGTCGTTGCCACTTGAAAAGGTACAGACTAACCAAGGCTACTGTCGGTGTTCGGTCTGCGTCCTAAACGAAGATGCGATAATAACCGACGATATAAGCATTTTCAAAGCGACACGTGACAAGTTAGACGTTCTCTTAGTAGAAAAAGGGGACATACTTCTTGAAAATAAAGACTACGGTTTTATCGGCGGTGCAAGTGTAAAAACAGATAAAGACACATTGCTGTTTTTCGGTTCGTTAAAGTATCACCGAGACGGCGAAAAAATTAAAGAGTTTATTCTTTCGCATAATTTAAAATATGCGGAGCTTTTTGACGGACAACTGACGGACATAGGTTCGTGTGTTCCGATATTGAGTTTATAAAATAAAACTTAGAATAAGGCGTTTCGTGCTTTGCACGAAACGCCTTATGTTGCAATCTGTTATATAACTACCGAGACAAAGTTTCGACTGTGAGATTAAACAGCCTACCCAAGTGCTATTTTCAAATTTTCGAGATTTTTCCTCATCAGCGAAAGATATGTTTCGCCATTTGCGAAATCGTCCTTGCTTATCGAATGACATGAGTGAAATTCGAGTACTTTAGCTCCCGTTTCCTTAGCTACCGTCTCGGCTAAAGCGTCGTTTGACATCTCTATCTTGAAAATAACGGGTATTTCATCTTCCCGGACTTTGTCTATAAGTTCACGCACCTTTGCGGCAGAGGCTTCTGTGTCGTGTGAACAGCCGGGGAATGCGGCGAAATGTTCCAAAGAGTATTCCTGTGCGAAATACAAAAGCGGAAAACGGTCGGCGAAAATAATTTCATCTCTTTCGGCAAGAAGCACGACACGCCTGAAATCAGCGTCAAGATCGTCTAACTTGTCAATATATTCGGCTGCGTTTTTTCTGTATATGTCGGTGTTTTTTCCGTCCGCTTTACAAAGCGTCTGCATTATCTCACCGACGATTTTAACGGCGTTTTTCGGCGAAGTCCAAACGTGTTCGTCATATTCTTCTTCGTCATGTCCGTGGCTTTCGTCAGCGTGTTCTTCCTCGTGAAGAAGTTCGCAGGCGTCCATCATTTTTACTGTTATGACGCTCTCGCCGACGCTGTCTAAAACGTCGTCAAGCCAGACATCAGACTCACCTCCGCCGTAGATAAAAACATCGGCGTTTTTAATGTCGATTATGTTCTGCGGTGTCGGCTCGTAGCTGTGCATGTCGGCACCGGGAGGCAGGAGCATCTTAACTTCGGCGCAGTCTCCGGCTATTTGCAAAGCGAAATCGTATTCGGCGAACATCGCCGTCATTATTTGAAGTTTTTCGCCTTTCGGCTCTTTGTTGCCTGTACTTTCACAAGCACACAAAGTCAAAAGTAAAATCAGCGTTAAAATAATCGAAATAATTTTTTTCATTGTTTCACCTTAAAAGTACAGGCGGAGTGTTTATCTCCGCCCGTTTTTCAGTTTTCGACGAAATATTGGCGATACCAAAGCAGGAAAGAATAGATCGACCAAATGCGTTTCATGTTCTTTTCTTTGTCGTTTTTGTGATTTTCCAAAAGTTTTAAAATATAGTCTCTGTTGAAGAACATCGCCGCTTCTTCGCTCTCGAATTCGGATTTTACCATGTTGTAGTATTTATCCTGTTTCAGCCAGTCGTTGAGCGGTACGGGGAAGCCTTTCTTCCTCATCTGCGCCGTCTTTTCGGGCAGTTCTTTCGCCGCAGCACCTCTAAGTGCGATTTTCGTAACTTCTTTTCCTACTCTGTATTTTGACGGAATTTGAAGTGCGACTTTGAGCATCTCTTTGTCAAGGAACGGTACACGAAGTTCGAGTGAATGTGCCATGCTCATTCGGTCGGCTTTGACGAGAATGTCCTGTACAAGCCAAGTGTTTATATCGACATATTGCATCTTCGTTATGTCGTCTTCGGTTTGCACTTTGTCGAAATATTTCTTTGTGAAAGTTTCGGGTTTTGCCGCTGGTATGTTCGGGCTTAAAACTTTGTCACGCTCTGTGTACGGGTAAACGTAGTTGTTTCTTATATATCTTTCCTCTATCGGCTTTGCGCCGTTTATGAGAAATCTCTTTCCGTGCATTCTCGGAAGATGCTTTGCAAATGCCGCCGCCGTCTTGCGAAGTCCGAGCGGCAATTTTTGGTATGCTTCAAAGTCGAGCGGCTCTTTGTAGTAATGATATCCGCCGAAAAGCTCGTCCGCGCCCTCACCGCTGAGAACAACCTTAACCTGCTCGGAAGCCTTTTGAGCTAAAAAGTACAACGCAAGTGCGGAGGGGTTAGGGAGCGGCTCGTCCATGTGATACTGAACCTTGGGAGCAACAGCGAAATATTCGTCTGCCGATATCTTTTTAGAGTACAGCTTAACTCCGACGTGCTCGGCAAATTCTTCGGCGTAGCTAAGCTCACTGTATTTTTCCTCCTCGAAGCCGACCGAGAACGTTTTGACATCGTTCTTTTTAGCCATCTCGTTGACAACATAGCTGGAATCAACACCACTTGAGAGGAAACAGCCGACTTCAACGTCGCTTATGCCGTGCATAGAAGTCGAGTCTTTGAAGGTTTTGTCAATGAGCTCTTCCCATTCTTCAAGGCTCTTTGTGTCGTCAATGTCATATTTCAATTCATAGTAGGGCTTTACGTCAAACGAGCCGTCCTTATAGAGAAAATATGAAGCGGGGGGAAGCTTATAAACATCGGTGAAAAGCGTTTCTTCGCTCGGAATGTACTCAAAGCAGAGATATTCGGGAATTCTCTCACGGTTGAGCTCTTTGATAAATCTCGGGTTTGAGAGAAATGCCTTTATCTCGGAAGCGAACATAAATGTTTTTCCGTTCATATAGTAGAAGAATGGCTTTATTCCGAAAATGTCTCTCGCGCCGAAAATTTCTTTCTTTTCCTTGTCCCAAATAACGAAAGCGAACATACCTCTGAGCTTTTCGAGTATCCTTTCGCCGTATTCCTCATAGCCGTGAAGTACAGTCTCCGAGTCGGCGTGGGTTTTAAATATGTGACCTTTTTTCAAAAGATCTTCACGTATTTCCTGATAGTTATATATTTCACCGTTGAAAACGAGAACCTTTGTTCCGTCTTCGTTGAGTATCGGCTGACTTCCGCCCTCAAGGTCGATAATGCTCAGTCTGCGAAAGCCGAGAGAAACGTCTTCGTCAACATAGTAACCGTCCTGGTCGGGCCCTCGATGAATTATTCTGTCAGCCATCTGACGGACTATTTTGTTATTTTCTTCGTCGCTGAGTTCATTTACAAATCCGACAAATCCGCACATAATCTTACTCCTTTATTTTCTTTCCGCAAAGTATTACGCACTTTTTGGCAAGTGCCTCCATTGCGTCTATGATGTAGCTGTATTTTTTGCTAAGCTCGTTATCTTCGTTTATTACCGAAAGCTCGGTACAGCCGAGAATTACCGCATCACAGCCGCTTTCCAAAAGACCGTCTGCTATCTGCATAAGCTTTTTGCAGTCGCCCTTCTTACCGGCTTTGACTTGGTTATATATGATGTCTGTCACACATTCCTGCATTTTTTCATCGGGATAATAATATTTCAGACCGCTTTTTTCAATAGCCTTGCCGTAGACATTGCTTTTTACCGTGCCTTCCGTTGCGATAACGCCGATTTTTTTAGCATTCGGATGCGTTTTGAGCGTGTATTCGACCGCCGTGTCGATAATGCTTATTATCGGCATATTAGAATCGGAAGAAAACCTATCGAAAAAGTAGTGCGCCGTGTTGCAGGTTATGACACCGAGGTCACAGCCCGCTTTTTCGAGCTTTTTAAAGCCGTCCTCTATGTAGGGCAGGGGATCAAGCTCGCTTTTTCCGAGAATATATGCTGTCCTGTCGGGGATAAAGGTGTCGTTATATATAACGGCGGGGATATGGTCTTGGTCTTTTTCCGCATCGGTAAAGCGGACTATCTGCTGCTGAAAATATATCGACGCCAAGGGGCCGACTCCGCCGAGAATACCAAGAGTTTTAGGCTTCATTTCAACCCCTCATTTCTCTATTTTGCCATATACCGGAACAGAGGTCTTCTCCATCTTGTGATATTTCCTGTATTGGTTAAAGTAAGCCGCAACGACGTAAAATCTTCTGACGGGGCTGAGATCCTTTCTGTAGTAAAGCGGATAGCTGACCTTTTTTTCTTTGAAAAGTCTGTTTACTCTTGCGGTCAGTTCTTTGTCGTTTTTGATGTACTTTTTAAGTATGCCTTTCGGGACAACAAAGAACAGATTTTCGTTATCGGCAACCGTGTATTCAAGTTCCTTTTCATATATAAGGTCGTCGACTATCCATTTGACAGTGTTAAATCCGCTGCCTGTGACATAAAAATTACTTCTTCCCAGACGTACGTTTATTTCGAAGAACTTATACTTTCCGTCTCTGCTGTCGTACTTAATATCAAAATTTGCAAAGCCGGTGTATCCGATATGTTCAAGGAATTTCGTCGCATCGGCAACTATCTTTTCGTCAACTTCATTGATTATCGCAACGGGATTACCGATAGCCGACGGTGTGTGGTCTTCAAGAAGAACATGACCGAACGAAGCAAATTTCACCTTAGCGTTTCTGTCACAGTAGCAAGTCAAAACACGCATGTTAGTGTCGTCGCCGGGGATACAGTCCTGTATCAAGAACTTGTAATCATAGCTCGAACCTTCCAAATTTTTGAGCATAGCTTTGAGGTCTTCTTCGTTTTCAAAGCGGAAAACTTTCTTTTTACCGTCAAATTTCGCATAGTGATAAAGAGCAGAGTTAGCACATTTAGCGATTACGGGATAGTTAAAGTCGAATTTAAGGTCGTTTTCTTCTCCGCAGTTATATACATATGTTTTCGGGTGGTCTATATCAAGCTCGTCGCAAATTTCATAGAATTTGTCTTTAAGGACGATTTTGTTAAGAAGATCCTCGTCGATGTAGGGGATAATGTAGTATTTAGACAGCTTGTCCTTGTTTTCAATCAACGCTCTGACATACCAGTCACCGCAACCCATAACTATAAGTTTCTTTTTGCCATCGAACTCTTTTCCGACTTCGATGAGCTTTTCTATCAGCACCTCGGACTTGTCAAGACCGGCAAAAACTCTGTTTTCGCAAATCTTGCTTTCCGAGATTATTTTCGCTTGTAAACGGCTGAGTACAAGTGACTTGATACCGTATTCTTCATGGAAAGAACGGGCGAGACTGTAGGCGGTTATATCAGCGCCGAGTATGACCGGCATAAATTCTTTTTCGTTAAGTTTCATTTCGATTTCCTTTCTCTTGATTACAAAATTATACATATTAAATTATAGCACAAATACCCCTAAAGTCAATCACGAAAAGCGAATTTAATTCAAAGCATAACATTTATTTTCGCACACTCGTCGCCTTACTTTTCAAAAAACGGGACAAAATAAAATTATCCGAATTTTTTTCACACGCTTTCGGTACTTGCCAAGCGAAAAACAGCGAATTTTTTCGTCAGTATCACACCCTTTTGCGATAATTAAAGCAATATTTTGTTCAGATTAACGAAAGTTTGAAAATCGGGTTAATTTTTTGACATAGGGACTTGAAAAAAAGTTAAAAATGTAATAATATGGTACAGGTAAATTTATATAACCATATAATTAAATTTTGGAGGTATTCAAAATGTCAGTTAAAGTTGCTATTAACGGTTTCGGTCGTATAGGCCGTCTCGCATTCCGCCAGATGTTCGGCGCAGAAGGCTATGATGTTGTTGCTATCAATGACCTCACAAAGCCCTCAATGCTCGCTCAGCTTCTCAAGTACGACACAGCTCAAGGCGGTTACTGCGGAAGAATCGGCGAAGGTCTTCACACAGTTTCGGCTGATGACGAAGCAGGCACGATCACTGTTGACGGAAAGACACTTACAATCTACAAAGAAGCCGATGCTTCAAAGCTCCCGTGGGGCGAACTCGGAATCGATGTTGTTCTTGAGTGCACAGGTTTCTACTGCTCAAAGGATAAGAGCATGGCTCACATCAACGCAGGCGCAAAGAAGG
>CAZBXS010000069.1:0-6764 GCA_964495955.1 uncultured Faecalibacterium sp. | reverse complement strand
TGAAGTATATCCGAAACTTGCGCCGAAAGTAGTTATGGCAACTTACGGTACATTCGCATCTATATGGGCAACGGTATCCCCCGAAGATTACGAACAGGCGAAAGCACTTGTGTTCGCAGGTCAAGAGGAAAAGTACGCCGGACTTATCGAAAAAATAGACCATTATCACTATGACATACAGGCAAACGAAGCTGAAACCTTACGCAAATTGCAAAGCGAGGGCTTGCGTGTAGCGTTCGTAACAAAGTACGACACACCGACATATCTTCCCTTTACTCCCGCAGCTAAGGAAAACGGTGACGACAGCGTCGAGCTGACAAGAGCTTCGTTCGGTGCAACGGTTGCAAACTACGGCGAAGTACTCACCGACGAACAAATCAAAGGCGTTGACGAAAAATACATTTCATCTGATAAGATAATCAATGCGTCGACCTGCGAATTTCCGGAAACGACATGGTTTATAAAAGACTGTACACACTCCGATTTCGCCTCGTGCATAGATCAGCTCAACCTCGCAATATGTCGCAGCAAAGACGAAATGATCGTAGACAGCAACCCGAACTATCCGAGGTTTATGAAATATGACAGCCAGACGAAAACTCTTTCGGCGTTGACTGAAGGCCCTGCCGATGACGCACACGACAGCTCAACACCGAGCCTTATCGAAAAGCTGTTTGATTTCCTGAGACTTCTTTTCGCCGCAATAAAGAACCTGTTTGAAAAGGCGGAGTAAATTTACCGTAAAGGTCTTAGAAATGAAATAAGTTAAATGAAGATTTACCCCAACTAACCAAAGCCGGCGTTTCGCTTTGCGAAACGCCGGCTAATTATACTTATACTCAGAAAAAACCATCACCGTCCGCAGTCTGACAAGTACATAAACTCGGAACTTCGAAACTTTACGCTTTCATGATCTCGTTGAGCTTTGACAGTC
Source organism: uncultured Faecalibacterium sp. (assembly GCA_964495955.1). Classification (GTDB taxonomy): domain Bacteria; phylum Bacillota; class Clostridia; order Oscillospirales; family Acutalibacteraceae; genus UBA6857. The sequence continues at coordinate 5,830 of CAZBXS010000069.1, read as the reverse complement.
TTTCGAGTGCTTCGTTGAGGGTCTCGTCTTTTTTGGCAAAATGAAGTCTGACTATGTTGTTGACATTTTCTTCGAAGAACGAACTTCCCGGTACGCACGCTACGCCGACTTTCTGCGCCATTTCAACGCAAAAATCAACGTCCGACTGTCCTTTTTTAAGATACGGCGAAATGTCCGCTAATACGAAATATGTACCTTGCGGATCGGTGAACGGTATGTTCAACGCTTTCATTCCGTCTGTGAACAGTGCTTTCATGTGGGCGTAGTGGTCGCCGAATTCTTTGTAATAGCTGTCGGGCATGTCTAAGCCTACGACTGCCGCTTCCATTAGCGGAGACGCCGCACCGACTGTGTTAAAGTCGTGGTACTGTTTAATTCTGTCCATTATCTCTTTCGGTGCTATGGCATAGCCCAAACGCCAGCCTGTGACCGAATAGGTTTTCGAAAGGCTCGAACAGCTGACTGTACGTTCCCACATTCCCGGTAAAGAGTTCATGTAAATGTGCTCGTGTCCTTCGAATATTATGTGCTCGTATACTTCGTCCATTATTGCGTATACGTCGTACTTGATACAGAGGTCTGCTATTAGCTTGAGTTCGTTGTACGTGAAAACTTTTCCGCTCGGATTTGACGGGTTACAAATGAGTATCGCTTTCGGCTTTTGACGGAATGCGTCCTCCAAAACTTCGGGGTCAAAATTAAATTCGGGCGGTACAAGCGGAACGAATATCGGCTCGCAGTCAGCCATGATAGCTTGAGCACGGTAGTTTTCGAAGTACGGGGAGAACATTACTATTTTATCACCCGGATTGGTCAGGGCGAATATTGTGTCGACCATCGCTTCGGTTGAACCTATCGTGACAACGCATTCTGTGTCGGGGTCGAGAGTGCGACCCATGAATTTGCCACACTTTCTGCAAAGTGCCTGTCTGAAGTTCGGAGCACCCATCGTTATCGGGTACTGGTGAGGGCCGAGTGCGCTGACTTCGGCGAGGCGGTCGGTCATGGCTTTCGGGGGGTCGAAGTCGGGGAAACCCTGCGCTAAATTTATCGCTCCGCAATCGAGACTTATTCTCGTCATTCGGCGTATGACCGAATCTGTGAAGTGCTTGTTTCTTCTGCTCATTTCCTGCATTTTTCTTATCCTCCTCAGCCTATATTCAGTGCACCGTCCGAGGTGTCGATACCGGCGGACTTGAGTGCGTTTTCGAATTTATCTTGGTCTTTGACACGGAAAATCATTGACGCTTTTCCGTCTTTTTGTCCGAATACGGAGTACATGTAAAGTATGTCGATGTTCGCATTCGCCAGTACTTTCAACAGTGTGGCGAGACCGCCCGGTTCGTCCGAGACGGCAACAGCTTGTACGTCGCCGAGAGAAAAGACAAAACCGTTGTCTTTCAAGACTTCGCACGCCTTTTCTTCGTCGTTCGTTATTATTCTTATAACGCCGTAGTCTGTCGTTTCCGCTACGTTTATCGCACGAAGGTCAATTCCTTTTTCGGAAAGAAGCGCCGTAATTTCCGCAAGCTGACCTGCTCTGTTTTCGAGAAATACGGATATCTGATGCATTTTCATGTATTTTTCCTCCTTATATTTTTCTCTTGTCGATAACTCTGACAGCCTTGCCCTCGCTTCTGACGATGGACTTGGGGCTGACGAGATGTACATGTACATAAATTCCGAGCATCGCCTTGAGCGCCGCCACGAGACCTTTTTCACGTGCAGTGATATCGGCAAGCGAGTCTGAGAAGTGGTCGGCTGTCATTTCGACTAAGACATCGAGCGTATCGGAATTATTAACTCTGTCGACAACTATCTGATAGTTCGAAGTGTAACCCTGTTCCAAAAGTACCGTTTCTATCTGTGACGGGAAGACGTTGACGCCCTTGACTATAAGCATATCGTCACTTCTGCCCATAGGTTTGCACATTTTTACATGGGTTCTTCCGCATTCGCACTTTTCTCTTGTCAAGACGCATATGTCTCTTGTACGGTAACGAAGAAGCGGGAACGCCTCCTTTGTTATCGAGGTGAAAACGAGTTCGCCCTGTGCTCCGTCGGGAAGTACTTTTTCTGTATCGGGGTCGATTATTTCGGCTATGAAGTGGTCTTCGTTTATGTGCATACCCGTCTGTGCACAGCATTCGTATGCTACGCCCGGGCCGCTGAGTTCGGTTAAGCCGTATATGTCATATGCTTTTAATCCGAGGTTTTTCTCTATGTCACGGCGCATTTCTTCACTCCATGCTTCAGCGCCGAAAATACCTGCTTTAAGGTGAATTTTGTCTCGCAGACCTCTCTCGTTGATACTTTCCGCAAGGTATGCCGCATAGCTCGGAGTACAGCAAAGAATTGTCGAACCGAGGTCTTCCATAAACTGAAGCTGACGGTCGGTATTACCCGATGACATCGGCAAAGTCAGACAACCGAGCTTTTGGCTTCCGCCGTTCAGTCCGAATCCGCCCGTAAAAAGACCGTAGCCGTAAGCGACTTGGCACACATCTTCCGGTGTACCGCCGGCGGCAACTATCGCTCTTGCACAGCAATCGTCCCAAAGGTCGACATCGTTCTTAGTGTAAAACGCAACTACTCTTTTTCCGGTCGTACCCGAAGTCGAGTGTATACGAACGCAGTCTTTTAACGGTACAGCCAAAAGTCCGTACGGGTAAGCGTCACGAAGGTCTGATTTAGTCAAGAACGGCAATTTGTACAGGTCGTCTCTGCCCTTGATATCGTCGGGCGTGACGCCTTTTTCTTCCATTTTTGCTCTGTAGTACGGGACATTGTCCCATACATGACGAACCTGTTTTACAAGTCTTTCGTCCTGCCACGCCTTTATCTGCTCAGGCGAGGCACATTCGATTTCTTTTTGATAATATTTCTGTTCCATTTTGTGCTCCTATCTGGTCTTTTGAATTCGGAATTCGGAATGCGAAATTATTGTACTCATTAGTTTGTGCTGTTGTATAAATTTTTTTGTAACCGAACTCCTTCGTCGAGGCGTCGCCTCGACATTTCTCCTACGAAGAGATGAGATATAGTTTTGCTTATGGTTGGTCTTGGCTCTCCTTTAGGGGAGCTGTCTGCGAAGCAGACTGAGGGGTCAATTGGGTGTTTTGCCTACACCTCTTAGCTATCATTACTTCACTGTAAGTAATGCGAACTGTAACCTAACTCAAACGCTTTTTTGTTCATTTCGATAAACTTTTCCGGTACGCTGCTTTCTATTGTCTTGAGCCACAGCTCTTCTTCAAAGTCGAAGTAACGGCTGAGCCTACCCAAAAGTACGAGGTTGACCGTTTTTGCGGATCCTGCTTCTTCTGCTAATGAGAGAGCGTCGAGGGCATCGAGTTTTATATCTAAAGATGCGAGTTTCTTTTCAAGTTCGGTCGGGTACTTTTCTTCGCCTGTGATAACGGGCATCGGGTTTATCTTCTGATTATTGGTCAAAAGTACGCCGTCTTTTTTTAAGTATTCCGCCCAGCGTGCCGCTTCGAGAAGTTCGAAAGACAAGATAATATCCGCTTCGCCTTTGTCCACTACGGGTGAATATACTTTCTCGCCGTAGCGTACATATGTTACGACGCTTCCGCCTCTTTGGCTCATTCCGTGTACTTCGCTGACTTTGACGTCGTAGCCTTTTTCGAGAAGAATTTTACCCAGTAGTTTGCTTGCCAAAAGTGTACCCTGACCGCCGACGCCGACGATCATTATGTTTTTCGTATCCATTGTCTTTCCTCCTCTCATTTAAGTGCGTTTTTGCGACAAAGCTGAGTGCATACGCCACAGCCGACACACAGTGTAGTGTCTATCTTGGCTTTGCCGTTTTCTATGCTTATCGCAGGACAGCCTATTTTCATACACGCTTTACAGCCGACGCATTTGTCTTCGTCACAGCTTATCGCACCGGGGTGCTTGACGTATTTTAAAAGTGCGCAGGGACGTCTTGAAATTATAACTGACGGCTCTTCTTTTTCGAGTTCTTCGCTTATTACCCTGTCGCATTCTTCTAAGTTGTACGGGTCAATAACTCTCACGCTTTCGATTCCCACCGCTTTGCAAAGTGCCTGCAAATCTATTTTCGCCGCAGGATCGCCTTTTAAATTATATCCGGTCGTTGGGTTTTGCTGATGTCCCGTCATACCTGTGATAGAGTTGTCGAGGATAATTACGGTCGAGTTCGAGTTGTTGTACGCTATGTTGACAAGTCCGGTGATACCCGAATGCATGAAAGTCGAGTCGCCTATGACAGCCACCGTCTTTTTCTCGGCTTCTTTTCCCGACGCTTTGTTAAAGCCGTGAATTGACGAAACCGATGCACCCATACACAAGGTCAAATCTATCGCAGACAGGGGTGCCGCAGCACCGAGAGTGTAGCAACCGATGTCACCGAGTACGGTCAAGTTCTTTTTCTTCAGCGTATAGAAAAGTCCTCTGTGCGGACAGCCGGCGCACATGACCGGCGGTCTTGTGGGGAGATTTTCCTCAAGAGACTGACCTGCATGTACTTTTTCACCGAGCTTTTCGGCTATGAAATTACGGCTGAATTCGCCTATACAGCCGAATATTTCCTTTCCGACGGCTTCAACGCCTATGGAGTGGCAATGCGCCTCTATGATACCGTCGAGTTCTTCGACTACTATAACTTTTTCGACCTTTTCGGCGAAATTTTTTATCATATCCACCGGCAACGGATTGACCATTCCGAGTTTTAAAACGGGGTGTCTGTCGCCGTAGACTTCTTTTATGTACTGGTAGCTTGTCGATGAAGAAATAAATCCGACCGATTTATCTTCGCCGTCTTCAATGCGGTTTATGTCTGCGTTTTCCGCCCACTGTCTGAGGTTTTCCAATCTTTCCTCGACTGTCGGGTGTCTTTTTTTCGCACAAGCAGGCATCATGACATATTTTCCGATATTTTTTTCATACGGTACGGGGGAGTGTATCTCTCTGTCAGACGTTTCGACTACGCTTTGGCTGTGTGCTATTCTTGTGCACATTTTCAAAAGTACGGGTGTATCGAATTTTTCCGAAAGCTCGTAACCGAGCTTAGTAAATCGCAGTGCCTCATCTGCGTCGGCAGGTTCGAGCATAGGCAATTTTGCGGCTATGGCATAGTGTCTTGAGTCTTGTTCGTTTTGAGACGAATGCATACCCGGATCGTCCGCAACGGCTATGAGCATACCGCCGTTGACGCCCGTATAGGCTGAAGTAAACAGCGGGTCGGCGGCTACGTTGAGACCGACATGTTTCATAGCGCAAAAGCTCCTGTGACCTGCGAGTGATGCACCGAATGCCGCCTCCATGGCGACTTTTTCGTTAGGTGCCCATTCGGCGTAAATTTCGGGGTACTTTGCGGCTTCTTCGGTTATCTCGGTACTGGGTGTTCCGGGATAGCTCGAAACGAAATCGCAACCGGCTTCATAAAGTCCCCTTGCGGCAGCGACATTGCCAAGCATAAGTGTTTTCATATGTAAAACCTCTCTTTTTGAATTCGAAATGCAAAATTCGGAATTCGGAATTGTTTTGTGTTTTAGCTTGTGGGTTTGTGGGTTTGTTTCTTCTGCGAGCGTACCCCCTCTGTCAAGGCTCTGCCTCGACATCTTTCCATAAAGGTGAGATGAGATTTAATTTCTGCTTAAAGTCGGTCTCGGCTCTCCTGTAGGGGAGCTGTCTGCGAAGCAGACTGAGGGGTTCGTTTAGATGTTGGATTTTAGATTTCTTATATCAAAATATCCCGTCTTGTGCTTGACAAAACGGGACGTCATGATGTATAATGGGGTTGGTCGAAAGATGACCGTTTGAAAGCGGTCAGCGTAAACAGTTA
>CAZBXS010000068.1:0-6844 GCA_964495955.1 uncultured Faecalibacterium sp. | reverse complement strand
TCACAAAGGGCGGAGAAATGCTCATGACAGGCGTTGATACAACACCGATAGCCGACGGCGACACATTCGAAATTACGCTTACAGTCGGATACGACTACTAAACAAACGAAAACACACCGGCATTGACCGGTGTGTTGTTTTATCCGATGAAAATTGAGTACGTCTAAATGAGTACTGTTTTTACATCATGTCTTCGTCGTAGTGTGCTCTTTCACCGCCTATGAACTTAGCTCTCGTTCTTGCTGCGGTGACGTGCGCCATTCCGATATTTTTAACCGAAAGTCTCAGCGGAACCGCAACGTCTTTTAAGTGCATTCCGATAAGCGTGTCGCCGATGTCTATGCCGGCGTCGGCTTTTATGTGTTCAAGTGCGACAGGGGATTCGAAACTGTTGTACGCAGTAGTTGCGAATGAACCGCCGGCTTTCTTTTGAGGTACAACATTTACAATTTCGAGCCCTTTCTTTTCGGCAACTTCCCGCTCCGTTATAATTGCTCTGTTCAAGTGTTCGCAACATTGGGCGGCGATAAATATTCCCATTTTTCTGAAAACAGGATATACTCCGTCAAAAACAGCCTCGGCAGCTTCTATTGTTGAACCTTTGCCGATTCTTTCTCCGACAATTTCACTTGATGAACAGCCTATAACTACTATATCACCCTTTTTGAGTTTTGCCTCTTTAATCAATTCTTCGGCAAGGGTTGCACTTTGCTTTTTAATTTCTTCGAACATTTCATTTACCTCAATGTTTCAACTTTGACATAACCTGTTTTTTGAATCCCATTTTGTCCAAAGCAAGAGAGAGAACTATAAACAACGCACTGCTGATGACACACTGCATTATATTTCCCGGTATTGACGCAATAGCGGCGGCAATGGCAGCCTGAGAAGTTTCGGACTTCATCAAAATATAGATAAAGTATTTCGTGATCGCATATCCTACGACCGTTATAACGGCAGATATCGGCAAAGCGATGTAGTTTCTTTTTGAGAGTATCTTTTCCTGTTTGCTCGAAAACGCAAGTACTACAAGCACTCTTATCAAAGCTGACGGTATCATGTAGTGAGGATATCCGCTTATCAAGTCGGCAAGAGCAAATCCGACTGCACCGGACATAGCGGCGTACGGCGTCGGGAGCATACATGCGGCAAGGTAAACGAACATATCACCTGCGTGAGTATATCCGCCGATACCGTTGGGGATATGGATAAAGTAGACGAATACCGTACTCAGCGCCGCAAAAAGTGCGGATATCGTCGAGAGGTATAAAACGGATTGAACATTCACGGAAGACTTTTTATTTTTTCTTTTCGCATTCACCAAAGACTTTATTTTTTTTCTTTTCGGTTCTTCCGAAAACGCTTCTTCCGTAAGGTTTTCGCCGTTGATAACTTTGTTCGTATCGTTAGATTTTTTCATTTAAAACGCCTCCAAAATTTGACTTTTAATTTTATCGGGTATATAATAGTACAAAAGTGACACCTAATAAATACACAATTTTAACTTTTTTATAGAGGTCAGTTATGAACATATCACCGTTTTCAAAAAACGAAAGAAATGATGAACCGCTGTACATACAACTTTATTTGTACTACCGTGGTTTGATCGAATCGGGTCAACTTGTCGCAGGCGTAAAACTTCCGTCAATTCGGCGTTGCTGTGATGAATTTTCGCTTTCAAAAACAACAGTCGAAACGGCGTACCAGCAACTTGCTGCCGAAGGGTATATAATCCCGAAAGCACAAAGCGGATATTATGTAAACGAAGTTTCATTTTTGCGTCCGATGAATGTCGAAATTAAAAGCAGACCGTCATTTGACAAAATAAATCAGCTTAAGTATGACTTAACTTCATCTTCGGTCGACGAAAACAGCTTCGATTTTACGCTTTGGAGCCGATATATAAAAGGTGCATTCAGACAAAGTGAAAGGCTGACAAGTTACGGCGAATCACAAGGCGAACTCGAACTCAGACAGGCGATAAGTCAATATGTCAATAAATACAGAAGTGCTGTGTGCTCGGAAAAACAAATAGTCATCGGCGCAGGAACTCAGAGCTTGATACACATTCTTTGCGGTGTACTTAATGAAAAATGTACAGTCGCATTCATCGGCTCGTCATTTGAAAAAGGCGAAGCGATTTTTATTGATCACGGATTTAAATGCAAGAGATATGAGACGATACCGGAGAATTTGGATATTTTAAAAGACAACGGTGTTCGGCTTATTTATATTTCGCCGTCACACTTTACGCAATTCGGCGATATTTTGCCGATAAACAGGCGTATGGAGCTGATTTCGTTTGCCGTGGAAAATAACTGCATGATAATAGAAGACGATTACGACAGCGAATTTCGCTATTATTCGAAGCCTGTCCCGTCGCTCCAAGGCATTGCAGGCGGAAATAATGTTATATATCTCGGTACTTTTTCGAAACTTCTCCTGCCGTCAATTCGAATTTCATTCATGATTTTGCCTTTGGAACTCATTGACATGTACGAAAAAGTCGGATCTCTTTATAACCAAACTGCGTCAAAACTCGAACAAATCGCAGTATGCCGATTTATAAGAGACGGCCACTTAAATTCTCAGATCAAAAAACAGCGAAAAATTTTCAATTCAAAAGCCGACAAGCTCGCCCGAAAACTCACAGAAAATCTCGGAAAAAACGCAAAAGTTCGTGTTTTACCCGCCGGCTATCTCGTACTGGTCGAACTGAAAGAGGGGAGAGCGGACGCCGTTGCGCTCCACGCCGAAAAACGCTCGGTCAAAGTTAAAAGCGTTGCCGACGGCGAAAAACAGTTCCTCATTTTATCATGTACAGGTTTAGCGAGTGAAGACATTGACGAAGTTGCCGCTCTTTTAGCCGAAGCTGTTTTTGAAAACAAATAAAAGAAAAATCCGACCGTCAACAAGTCGGATTTTTTAATTTTACTTACCTGTACTTCCGAAACCGCCGTTTCTTTTTTTATTTGCACTGTCGTCTTCGGTTATCCCAAACGGAAGGAAAACGCCCTGAGCTATGCCGTCACCCGATGAAACGGAAATAATTTTGTTTTCGTTAGTGGCGTTTGTGAACTTGATAAAAATATGTCCTTCGTTGTCGGAATAGTAATAGTCGCTGTCGATGATGCCAACGGTATTGTTAAGTTGCATTCTGAATTTGAAGCCGAGACTGCTCCTCGGATAAATCATCAGTACCCAACCGTCATTCATTCTCGCACGTATACCGGTAGGTACGGTGACTGTTTCGTTCGGCTTTAGTTCAAATGAAACAGGGGAGTGAAAATCGTATCCCGCCGAGCCCGATGTCGCTCTTGTGGGCAATTTGATTTCGCCGTATATTTTTTTGATTTCTTCGTCGGAGGCGTCTCCGAAATTTTTAACATAGCCTTTTTTAAATTCGTCAAAACCGACGAGTGAAAATTTCGCAATTCTTTCCATGATTTTACCTCGAATTCTATTTTAACTTAGATTAACATTTACTCGCTTTCTTGTCAAGTCAAATATTCAAAATGCGTTTTGCTGTATTTTAAAAACATAAACAGGTCATAATATTAGCGGTGATTTTATGAAAGAAAAATTTTTTAAGTACATCGAGTATGCACTGAAACTTGACTTTAATAAAGATATCGACACAGCTACTTCAAAAGAATTATATAGTGCCATAGGAAAAGCGTTTAATGCTGTTGTGTGTGAAAACGGGAAAGTCGGTAACGAAAAGCGTGCGTGTTATTTTTCCGCTGAATTTTTGATGGGAAAACTTACGGTTTCGAATTTGTATAATATTTCACTGGTTGAAGATACCGAAAAAATGCTCAACGAAAAGGGGAGAAGCCTTAGAGAATTCGAAGATTTCGACGATTTAGCTCTCGGTAACGGCGGATTGGGAAGACTTGCGGCGTGTTTTTTAGACAGTGCCGCAAGCGAAGATATTTCCCTTGACGGCTATGGAATTAGGTACAAATACGGCTATTTTAAGCAAGTAATCAAAGACGGCGAACAGAAAGAGAGAGCTGATAATTGGCTTCGTTTCGGCGATGCATTCGGAATAAGAGATGAAGAAAATACAGTCGAAGTAAAATTCAGAAATGAAAAAGTCAAAGCAGTTCCCTACGTTTATTATATTCCCGGATATAAAAATAACTGCGTAAACAAATTAGTCCTTTTTCAGTCGGAAGCCATAGATGAATTCGAATACGAAATTTTTGATACAGGCGACTTTGAAGAGGCTTTCGGTGCAACTGTTTCGGCGGCATCGATCACAGCTTGCCTGTACCCAAACGACAATAACGAATCGGGGAAAACACTCAGACTGAAACAGCAGTACTTTTTTACAAGTGCCGCTTTACAAGTGATCATAAAAAATCACATAGATTTAGGAAGAAAAATCGAAGATTTTCCGAAATTCGTATCAATTCAGCTAAACGATACGCACCCGACGCTCGCAATACCGGAATTTATACGGCTGATGATGAACTTGGGTTCGGATTTCGACTGTGCATTTTGTGTTGCGGAAAAAGTTTTTGCTTATACAAATCACACAGTGCTCGCCGAAGCATTGGAAAAATGGGACGAAAAGTTACTGCTAAAAACCGTCCCCGAAGTATACGAAATTATCAAAATGATTGATGAGAGATTGCGTTTTGAACTTAAAAAATTAAACTTGAACGACAGTGATTATCTCATCATAAAAGACGGCGTTGTGCATATGGCAAATCTTGCGTGTTACGTTTCGTTTAGCATAAACGGCGTTGCGAAACTGCACACAGATATAATTAAATCCGATACGCTCAATCAATGGTACAGAATGTATCCGAAAAAATTTAACAACAAAACCAACGGCGTAACTCAAAGACGGTGGCTGATTTTGTCGAACCCAAATTTTGCCGATTTTATAACAAAACTGATAGGCGACGGCTGGACAAGAGATTTTACGGAAATTAAAAAGCTCGAAAAATTTGTCGATGATGAAAAAGTACTTGATAAATTGTTCGAAATCCGAAAAGAGAACAAAGTCCGCTTGTGCGAATACATTGAAAAGTACGAAAACATCAGAATTGACCCCGATTTTATATTTTGTACGCAGGTGAAAAGACTTCATGAATACAAGCGCCAGCTGATGAATATTTTTTCGGTGATATATATTTATTTGTCCCTTAAAAACGGCTCAATTGAAAAAATCAATCCCACCGCTTTTATTATCGGCGCAAAAGCGGCACCGGGATATAAAATGGCAAAAAGAATAATTGAGTTTATAAATTTAGTATCGAAAAAAATAAACGCCGACGAAGAGACAAACAAAATGTTAAAAGCCGTTTTTCTGCCAAATTACAACGTCAGTTTAGCCGAAAAAATAATACCCGCTACGGATATATCGGAACAAATCTCACTTGCAGGAAAAGAAGCGTCGGGTACAAGCAATATGAAATTCATGATGAACGCAGCCGTAACTCTCGGCACGTATGACGGAGCAAATATCGAAATCGTTCAAAAAGCAGGGGAGGAGAACAGCTATATTTTCGGACTGAGAGAAAACGAAGTAAGAAAACTGTCGGAAACATACGATCCTTTGAGTGAATATGAAAACGACCCGACAGTGAAAGCTGTAGTCGATACGCTTACGGACACGACCTTTCTTTCCGAAAACGACGATCCTTTTGACGATATATTCGCTTCATTGGTTGACGAGGACAGATATATGGTTCTGAAGGACTTGCCCGATTATATCAAAACGAAACTTCGTGCTATATCGGATTATAGCGACAGACGCTCGTTTTTCAAAAAATGTCTGACAAATACAGCGAATTCCGCCGACTTTTCAAGCGACAGAACAGTGGCGGAATATGCAAAAGATATTTGGTTTTAGCAAGAAGTACTTTTAAAGGATATCGAGAAGATCCGACAGCTTGTATATTGTATAGTCCGAGACGGTATCACTGCTGTTTCGGACGTTGTTTATATTGTACCAACAAGTGTCGATACCGGCGTTCTTGCCACCTTTAATGTCCGATGTGAGCGAATCTCCGACTATAAGATAGTTGGATTTGTCGCTGTCACCGACGGATTTAAAAACACAGTCGAAAAATTCAGCTTTCGGTTTTTGGTATCCGATACTTTCGGAAATGAACACATCATCAAAATATTTTAGAAGTCCCGAAGTTTTAAATCGCTTATCCTGTATGAATTTTATGCCGTTTGTTACAATATAAAGCTGATAGCCTTTGTCTTTGAGTGCTTTGCAAATGCTGTCGGCGTCCGAAATCACGTTATTGCCATTACTTAAATGATAGCAAAATCTGTCGTTTAAGACTTTTCCGTCACCTGTGAGTTTTCCGCTTTCGATAAGGTCGGAAAAACGGTGGTCTAAGATATATTGTTTATCAATTTCGCCACGCTCAAACCTTTCCCAAAGGCTGAGATTGAGTTTCGTGTACTCGTCATAAAGCTCATTATCGGCAGGCAAACCGATTTCTTTTAAAAGAGCGAAAAATGCATTGTGCTTGTCGGACTGAAAATCCAGCAGGGTATCATCGGCATCGAAAAGTATATATTTGTACATAAAAATCGCATCATTTCAATTAGTTTCAAATTGAATTTTATAATATCTGTTTAAAAAAGTCAATCCTTAAGATAAAATGCGACAGGTCGGTCAAAACAGTTGATTTTGAGAGGAGAATATGTTAAAATGTACAAAGATAAAGGGGTGATTTAATGAACAATACATTTTATGAGGGCGTTGATCCGGACGGACTTAAAGACATTTCCGACATAAAATGCTTGGTCTGCTATATTATAAAGAGCGTCGACGAACCGTTGACGAAAAAATTATTAAACGACAGCT